>WJJK01000309.1 GCA_014729705.1 Candidatus Altarchaeales archaeon
AATGTGAATGGATCCTCCCTGGTGAATACTAGCCCCACGCTTCCTTGCATGTATTTTTCGAATCCCTTGATCTTGGATTCATCTAATGCCCGGTTTATGAGGGATTTCCTTGATATGATGAACTCTAAATCTTGTGCTAGTTTCTTTCTCATCTGCTGAAACTGGTTGGATGGGACTCCCGTTATGTCGACGACCCCGATTGTCGGGTATTGCTTGATTTTTTCTTTTAAATTAGAAAGCGACTTCTTCTTCCAGGGAGCTACCATAGTCTCACCGCCTCCCCCATAGTGGTTTTAACGTATGCGGTTTGTATGTGTTCTCTGGGGATTTTCTTCTCTATCTCGTCTAAAACCGCTTTAATGTTTTCGAGTATGTCTTCTGCCGTCATGCCTTCTGAGCCCACCGGCACGTGTATGCTTGGATTCTTTTTAGTCTTAAGTCTTACTGTGTCTTTCATCCGGGGTATGACTTGACTTAAGTCCGCGTTCGGGGGCACGGGTTGAGGCATCTTACCCCTCGTACCTAACACAACGCCCCAGGTTTTCCCTATTACCGGCAGGAGGTCTGGTTGGGCTATGAAGCTGTAGCAGTCTCGCGCGTGTTTACGCATCTTAGCCTTGGTTTTGGCGTAGGACTCTATCTCGTCTTTGTTTAGTACGTGTTGAGAGTGTTTCTGTGCGTTCACATTCATGTCCCCGTCTGCGAACACTCCCACCTCAACCTCTTTGCCCCTGCCTTTGGGCAGGTGGACTGTTGTATTGAGTTTGTAGGTTGAGTCTTGTATGTTTATGCCCGTGAAACCCAATCCAAGCTCAATAGATTGTTTGAACTTTTTTTTGGGTTTGTTTTCCAGGCAAACACCGATTTTTTCTAAAACACTTGATTCATCCATCTCCTAAATCCCTCCTACCAGGAAACCGGGTAGTGATGCGGGTCTATACCTTTAAGCAAGACAACTATATAAATCCTGTCTACTGGTTTATCTGCTCGTCAAAGGCTCCTTCATCTATTTTTTTTATGAATTCCCGGGGGGTCATCCCTTCTATCGTGACCTTCAGGCTTTGGCATGTGCCTGCAACTTCTTTGACGGAGGCTTTAGGGGTGTTTGAGAGCACCGACCCGTATTTGTTTTTACCGATTTTAATTACTTGTTCTGCTGTTAAATCCCCCGCGTTTTCGGATCCCCCTCCCCTCTCTGAGCCAAGTTCCTTAAGTATTAATGCGGAGGTTGGGGGGCTTCCCACCTTGATTTCAAATGATTTGGTTGCAGGGTCGACTATGACTTCAACAGGTATCTTCATGCCTTTGAAGTCCCCGGTTTTTTCGTTTATTTGTTTGACTACTTCTCCTGTGTTCACTCCCATGGGTCCTAGCGCGGGCCCGAGGGGGGGTCCTGCTGAGGCTGATCCTCCCTCAACCAACACCTCTATTGTTTCAGTCATTTGTTCTTGTCCTCATTATTCTCTTTTTTGATTATCTTTATGTCGTCTCCTCTCACTACCACCGGTATTGGGACTGCTGCTTCGATTAATTCCACGGTGATCTCGTTTTTATCCTCATCGATTTTCGCGACGCGCGCGTTTTCACCCTTAAACGGGCCTGCGATTAACTCCACTAAGTCGCCTCTGTTCACTTCCGTGACCACCGGCGTGGGTTCAAGCGTTTCCTCAAGGTCCTCTATCTTTATTGTTCCCGCTGAATCCAGGTTGCCTTTCTCCTTGAGTATAAGTCCCTTGGTCTTCGGCACGTTCCTTGCGAGATCTGCTACTACTCCCGGTTTGTTGGCTTCAACAAGTATATAGCCTTTGAGTCCTGGGGTGTAGAGTACGCTGTAGACTTCCCCGCCTTCCTCTTTAATCTTTTTCTTGCGGTTTACGGTCTCCCGGTATAGTAGTTCCGCTACAACGCGTTCCTGTCCCGCGGTTGCCTTGACGACGTAGATCGGCATTTTTCTCTATCAATGGTTGTCTTTACTTAAATATCTAACCTAATACCCTCGATATTATGAAGATGGCGAATCCTATGGATCCAATCAGTATTATCCCTATAGCGCATACCCTCACGCTCTCCAGATACTCGCTTTGCTTGGGTTTCCGTGTTAATCTGAGTATCCTCTGCGCCTCCTTCAAAAGAAACATCGGGTTTAGATTCATTTTAGACTAAGAAATAAGCCTAGAAAGAAATAAAAAGGGAGGGGTTTTTTAGAGGTCTTTTAATCCGAATTCAAGACCTGAGGTGTCTTTTTCGAATCGATCCTCTAAATTCTCCTCGTAACCTGGTATGCTGACCCCAGACAATATAATCAAAGTCTGTATAATGTTTCTATCCAAGCTCTCGTCTATCTGGGCTCCCCAAATTATCTCGGCGTCCGGGCTTATGCGCTCTGAAACGATTCTAACAATCTGCTCAGCCTCCTCAAGCGTCATATCCCTTGAGCCGATGATGTTTATCAAAGCCCCTTGGGCGTTGGTGACGTCTGTGTCAAGAAGCGGGGATTCAAGAGCCTTCTCCACTGACTCACGCGAGCGTGAATCCATGTTACTGTCTTTCGTGGACGCCCCTAAACCGATCATCGCAGTGCCTCCGTCGGCCATAATCGCTCGTATGTCAGCGAAATCAAGGTTAACAAGCCCTGCTTTGGTGACCATCTCGGTTATGCCTTTAACTGAGTTGGCAAGCAAACCATCCGCAACCTTGAATGCGGCATTAAGTGGCAGGTTGGGAACGATGTCAAGGAGCCTGTCATTGGGTATTACGATTACGGTGTCTGCGTATTTTCTGAGTTTCTTCAAACCCCTAAGAGCGTTCCCAGCCCTAACACGGCCTTCAACGCTGAAGGGTAAAGTGACTATCGCGATTGTGAGCGCCTGCAGGTCTTTAGCAACCTCGGATATCACGGATATTGCGCCTGTGCCTGTTCCACCCCCTAATCCGCAGGTGAGAAAAACCATGTCAGCTCCCTGAAGGGAGTTGGATATCTTTTCTATGTCGCTTTCGGCGCATTGTTCGCCGACGTCAGGATCGTTTCCTGCGCCAACACCCCCCGTTATGGAGGTTCCGATCAATACCTTGCTTTCCGCCTTAGAGTGGAGCAGGTGGAGGGCATCGGTGTTAACTGCTATTACCTCTCCTCCCTCAACCCCCATCTCAAGCAGCCGGTCTATGGTGTTGCATCCTGCTCCACCACATCCAACGACTTTGATGGAAGTCTTTATTCCTTCGACAATACGTTTAAGTTCGGCGTCGGTGTCTGCCATCTCTTTCTTGTTTTTTGGTTCAGACACTTTAGGCTCTTGTGCGTCAACCTTGCTGATAGCGTCTTGGACTATTGTTTCCATGTTTGTAGTTCACCCCATAAAAACTCCACCTATTTTTTTTTATTGAGAAAAAAATAGTTCAAATGAGTTTTTACGATATAATATAAACAATAGGTTATAAAAAAGGAAAAGAGGGTAAGCCGCGTTCGGCCAACTATTTTTCCTTTGAAGCCTCCTGTTTATCCAGCAAATCCTGCCAGCTGCGATCAACCTCTTTTTGTATGTCCTCTATTATGTGTTGGTTTTCTGGTTTAAGCAGGTGCTTGAATCTGCCTTGCAGTTTTATCCACTCCCGGATGGGTTTCTTCTCTGAGGGTTTGTAGTTGACTGTCCACTTCCTCCCGTCCTCTACCTCGAAAAGAGGCCAGAAACAGGTTTCTGTGGCCTGCTTTGAAATTTCTATCCCATCCTCAGTCTTGGTTCTCCAGCCTCTTGGACATACTGAGAGTATGTTCATAAAACACGGCCCCTCAACCTCCAAAGCCTTCTCCACCTTCCTGATCAGATCATGCGGGTTGTGGGGGCTTGCTTGGGCTACGTAGGGTATCCCGTGGGCCGCCATTATGTCTGTTAGTTTTTTGGGGAACTGGGTTTTCCCCGGAATAACTTTCCCGGCAGGCTGGGTGGTGGTTGAAGCCCCCTTAGGCGTAGCGCTTGACCTCTGTATGCCCGTATTCATGTAGGCTCCGTTGTCGTAGCATACGTACAGTATATTATGGCCTCTCTCCATGGCACCTGATAGTGACTGTAACCCGATGTCGTAGGTTCCGCCGTCTCCTCCGAAGGCTATGAACTTCATGTCGTGTTTTATCTTACCCCTCTTTTTCAGTGCACGATAGGCTGTCTCAACCCCCGAGATGGTTGCAGCCGAGTTCTCGAATGCGTTGTGTATGAAGCTGCAGTTCCAGGAGGTGTATGGGTATATTGTTGTCGCCACCTCAAGGCATCCTGTTGCGCATGAGACTACCACCGGCGTTTTCGCTGCTGAGAGTACCTGGCGCACGACTATGGGGGCGCCGCATCCTGCGCATAACCTGTGTCCTGAAGCCAATACCTCGGGTTTCTCAGATAACTGTTTTAGGTTAGTCATTTTTACTGCCTCACCCCCAGATACCTTAGGGGTTGACCCACTTCTTTTTTGTCTTTGATTTCCTCAAGTTCCTTGTATACCTTCTTAAGTTGCCCTAGTTTTATGTCTCTACCCCCAAGCCCGTATATATAGTTTACTATGGGTGTTGAAAGCTTTGAGTAGATTGCCGCCTTTATCTCGCCGCAAAGGGGGCCGCCTATTGCGTTGAAGGAGTCGGCGCGATCCAAAACAGCAACCGCTTTCGCATTCTTCAATTTCTCTATGACTTCCTTTTGGGGGAACGGCCGGAAGACCCTGACTTTAAGCAAACCTGCTTTCACTCCCTTCTCCCTTAACTGTTCCACCACAAGCTTTGTTGTGCCCGCTGTTGAGCCTAATGCTACTACCACTAACTCCGCGTCATCTAGCATATAGCCTTCAGTGAATCCGTACTCTTTGGTTTCGAACTCCTTGGAAAATTCAGCTCCGACTTCGGGTATCACCTTCAAAGCGTTCTCCATCGCTTGAGCCTGCTGTCTCTTGTGTTCAAAGTAGTAGTCGTATAAGTCAAGCGGGCCGAAGGTGTAGGGTTTATCTGGATTAATGAGTGGGTGGGGTGATTCATATTCACCTACGAAGTCTTTAACCTTCTTATCCTCAAATAACTTCACGTTCTCCATACCGTGGCTTATGATGAATCCGTCGAGGGTAGGCATAACCGGCAGCCTCACGTCAGGGTGTTCTGCGATCCTGACCGCTTGAATCAAGTTTTCATAGGCTTCCTGAGCGTTTTCGCCGTAGATCTGTATCCACCCTGAGTCTCTTGCGCCCATCGTGTCGGAGTGGTCGCAGTGTATGTTGATTGGTCCGGATAGGGCCCTGTTTACGACGGTCATCACTATAGGCAGCCTGCTTGAGGCCGCTATGTAGACTATCTCCCACATTAAAGCCAACCCGTTTGCGGATGTTGCAGTCATTACCCTTGCGCCTGCGGCGGACGCCCCGACTGCGGCGCTCATCGCCGAGTGCTCTGATTCAACGAGTATGAGTTCAGTGTCCACGTCTCCGTCTGACACGAAGTCAGCGAACCTCTGCATAAGGGATGTTTGGGGCGTTATCGGGTAAGCCGGAGCCACATCCGGATTTATCTGCCGCATCCCGTATGCGACCGCATGGTTTCCTGTTAATGCTACGTATCCTTGTTTATTCATCGTTTTCTCCCTCGGTTTCCATGATTATCGCCTTATCCTTGACGGGGCATGATTTTGAGCATATGCCGCAGCCTTTGCAGTAGTCGTAGTCAATACCCACGACCTTCCCGTCCTCCACCTTTATCGCGGCGTCGGGACACATTATCCAGCAGGTTAAACAATGTATGCATTTGTCCTCAAGCCAGCGGGGTTTATAGGTACGCCAACCCCCTGTCTTGTATTCCACTGAATTCCCCGCCTCAAGTATTAACCCTCCTTCGGGGATTTCCTTCCACCCCTTCTCTTTTTTATCGCTCACTCTGACTTCACCTCCTCGAAGGCTTGTTTCATAGCCGCTACGTTCCCTTCAATCACTTTCTCGCTGAACTTAGCCCCATACTCGTGTTTGAAGTTCTCTATCAAGCTGTCAAGCGAAATCAAGCCGGCCACCTTCACAAGCGCGCCAAGCATCGGGGTGTTGGGTATGTTCCGCCCCAAATTATCGATACTTATCTTAGTAGCGTCCACGGTGTATACTTTTTTGTTTTCCGCCTGAATCTTATCCTTGATTTTAGCGGGTTCCTCCGGGGTGTTGACCACCACTAATCCGCCGTCTGGAACGCCTTCACACACGTTTACCACGTCAAGCAGGGTGGGATCTAATACCGCCACTATCTCGGGGTTCGTCACGTGGCTGTGGACTGTTATCTCCTTATCCGATATCCTTGTGAAGCTTCTCACCGGCGCCCCCATCCTCTCTGGCCCGTATTCAGGGAAGGATTGGATGTGTTTGCCTTCAGCTAAAGCCCCTTCTGCGAAGACTTTGGCGGCTGTAACCGCTCCCTGGCCTCCGCGTCCGTGAAAACAGATTTCCTTCATTTTTCTAATCACATCTAATTAAGTTAAATAGAAAACACCAACATATTGTAGTACTATTATATAACTTCCAACGGTGTTTTTATATTCTATTTTGTTATTTAATACACCCGAAAAATGCAAGCTAAAATATCTAATTACCGGGGCGGGGTGCGCACTCAACACCCTCACCAGATGATTCTTGTGCCTGAGGAATCCTCCTCCAAAGAGGAGGCTAAGAAACTTTTAGGCAAGAAAGTAATATGGAAGACCCCCTCTGGAGGAGAGATAACCGGCAAAGTCATCCGCGCCCACGGAGGCAAAGGCCATGTCGTGGCTAAATTCGATAGGGGTCTGCCCGGGCAGGCGCTTGGAACCGCCGCGGAAATAAAGTAAAACTATTTTCTCTCAAGCACCTTCAAGCAACATCTGAGGGAACCCTTGTTTTTACTGATGTCAGATAAGTCGCCGACATCCTGAAATTCATATCCAAGCTGCTCCCACCGTCTTTTTGCTTCAGCGTCAAGCGATGTTATGCCGTAGGTGGGGGAATAAACTTTCTTCACCAACCGCCCCCCCTCTTCATACTGCTCTAACTCAACGTTACAGTATGTAGCGTGGGTGCAGGCAGCGGTTCGTGAGCAGGGCATAAGGGCGGGCATGCGCACCACCTCAAACCCTTTTCCCTCCAACTCCCCGCCCACCTCGTTTAACCGAGCATCCGGCATAAACCTGTCCATCTCATCTAAAATCGACGACGCAGCCCCCTCCTTATCCCGGTAGGTGAGGCTTTCAAGCCCCGCTTTATTGCTTGCTAAAACGATTTTGCCCCCGCCCAACGGCTTCATATACATGTCTAGGTGGAAGTAGGGCGCCTTAGGCAAACCAACGAAAACCACTCTCTTGTTTCCAGAGATTTTTTCTATCTTCTTCCTAACACCCCGTTTTATCCCCTCAACTGTTTTAGAGGATACCCCGTCCTCTAAATAACTTTCAAAGTCCCTTACCTGTTTCTCCATCCTGCTGATCTCCTCTCTCCTGCCTGGATCCATCTGTTCTAGGTGTTGTTGTTTTTCCTGTTGGCTTGGAGGCTTAACCAAAAAAGGGGTTGCAATGAATTTATGGGTGTATCTCTCACTTTCCGCTACCTTCTCCCCCTCCCAATAGAATTCAAGCTCCCCGCGGCTGTTATATTCCCCCTCCATCTTCACTAATTCTATCGGCAGCTGTGTTTTCTCCGCCACCTTCTCTACCACCTCCTGCTGGTTGTCCATTATCCTGTCAGACCAGAAACTCTCGTAACCCCTGAAGCCCCGGTAAAACAACGCCTCTTTTTCCCTCTTTAAGCTAATCATCTTGCGCACGATGTTCACCCTGAGCGTCTCCTCCCCCACAAAAACGTTCGACTCATCAGCCTGTATGTCCCCACCCTCGAAATAACGCAGCCTCAAACCCCTCTCCCGCCTGTTTAGTTGACCGAATATTCCGGGCATTTTTTCGGCGAAAATTTTCGGCGTCTTCTGCTCCGCCCGTCGCATGAAACCGGATGCAGCGTGAAGCCCGTCTTTGCCTTTAACAGCAGCCATCAACGCAGTTAAACCGTAGGCGGGGTTTTCTAAGGCGAAAACCGAATCCTGAGCCCACCCGGAAACCAAATCAACTTCAACCAACCTAACCCTACCCCCATACTTCTCCTTAAGCTTTTCCACAGCCTCCTTCTGCTGGGGCGTATG
Organism: Candidatus Altarchaeales archaeon; assembly: GCA_014729705.1. Taxonomy (GTDB): domain Archaea; phylum Altiarchaeota; class Altiarchaeia; order IMC4; family SCGC-AAA252-I15; genus WJJK01. The sequence continues at coordinate 8,165 of WJJK01000309.1, forward strand.
CATGACGTAGAAATCCGCCCCCGAAAACTTACCAGCCAACGAATCAACCAACTTAAGCCTCCTCCTGCTTGTCGCATGAACCAAAACCTTAGACACCCTGCCCTGAGTCTCATCAGGCAACCGGAAGGCGTCAGCCTGCTTCAAACCATCCTCTCCCCGACCGGTACTCTCTACATTGAATTTAAGAGGCAATACAAGCTGCTTCTCATAAGGCAGCCCACAGTCCCTGCGCTTCTCAACAACCATCCTTGAAAAAAATACGGGAAAACAAACAAAATAAATCAATATTTAAGCAAACAAAACCTACAAAATACACGGCTCGCTCCGTATACACGCGGGTGCGGCCTAGCTTACGCTTCACCCCCACATAAAAAGAAGGCGATAGAAAGATTCTGCGATGCTGCTTTGCTGCGCAACTAAAAAATAAACGCCTCATACATCCGACTGCCGCTGTAGCTCAGATTGGGAGAGCACCAGGCTGAAGACCTGGGTGTCGCGAGTTCAAATCTCGCCGGCGGCAAACAACCCTTTCTTTTCTGAAAAGAAAGCGTTGGCGGAAAGAAAACAAATCCCTTCGGGATTTAAACCACCCTATGAATGCCTGATGTTTTACTCGTTATTTGTCCACCCTAATTCTGGATCGACGTTTTTTTTGGTTGACGTCTGAATTGTTGGTTTTTCAGCGGCGTTAATAATATCATGGTTTTTTCTATTATATCCGTAATTTTGTCATTATTCTAATGAATTCTTTTTTTATTTATTGTTGTCTTCCTTTTTTCTTTGGTGTTATGATTGTTCGGGTTTTCATTGAGATTCCTAAGGGCAGCAGGAATAAGTATGAGTTTGACAGGGATAAGGGCGTGATTAAGTTTGATAGGATGCTTTTTTCTCCTGTGCATTACCCTGCGGATTATGGTTTTATTCCTGAGACTATCTCTTTGGATGGGGATGAGCTTGACGCTCTGGTTTTGATTGGGGAGCCTACTTTCCCGGGGTGTGTTATTGAGGCTAAGCCTGTGGGTTTGTTTAAGATGAGTGATGAGAAGGGCGTGGACAACAAGATACTATGTGTCCCCACCAAGGACCCGCTTTGGAATCACATAGAGGGTTTAGCTGAGGTACCGCCTCATCTTCTAAGGGAAATCGAGCACTTCTTTGAGATATACAAGGATCTTGAGCACAAGCAAACCCAGGTTGAGGGTTGGGAGCAGGCGGAGAAGGCTGTTGAAGTAATACGTCAAGCTCAGGATCGGTTCATAAACCGCCACAATAAATCCTAGTTAAGCCGGGGTTTACGGTAGGGTGTGTCTTTGATTAACTCAAAGAATTTTTTCTCATCAACTATTGTGTCCCCCCCTAAAACTATCTCCTGTTTTTTTGTGACTACCCCCATCTCAACGACTGGGCACTTGTTTTTTGCAGCAACTGAGACCACTTTCTCTACTTCCTCCGGGGGTGTTGAGACCATGTAGGTGCCCATGTATCTGCCTAAATCCGGGTAGGGTATGCCGGTTATGTTCACGCCCCTCTGGCTTTTCACCATCATCTCCGCTAGGTTTCCGAACCACCCGCCTCGGGAGGCGTCTTTGGCGGCATGTATTTCAACGCCGTCTTCGATCAACTTCAGGTAGGTTTGGAATTTGGTTTTCGCCCGGTAACAACGCTCTCCAATCTCTCCCTCAACGATCTCCCCAAGCATTAGGAGACGGTCGTCTTCAACCAAAGATGCGTCAGCCACCGGCTTATCCACGAGTTTACCTACTACGGTGAAGCTTATGCAGGGGACTAAGTCGTTTTCCATTTGGGTGTTGCCGCCTATCATTGGGACTTCAAGCTTCTGGCTTTGTTTCTTCAAATCCTGCGCAACCTCCCTGCCCTGTTCCACGGAGTCAACCTGCATCGCGTTCAAAGCAAACAAGGGCCTAGCCCCCATCACCACGACGTCGCTGCAGGTGTGCACTAACCCGGTTTTCCTACCGATTTTAACCGGATAAGGCCCCTCCATGTTCATCACTAAATCATCGACTACGATGCAGTCGTCTCCCTGCTGCACCCCGAAGGAAAGCTGCTTAACCCGATCATCCATATGCCAGAGAAGACGCCTTATGTCGTTGGTCTCCCCAATATGGTCAATACTTCTTTTAACGTCGTACTCCATAGCCAGACCTTTGTGTTTCAAACATCAATTCCTCTATCCTGGTTTTATCGTCTGTGGATCTTTTGCCGTCAGATAATTCATAATCTGAAATCCTTTTATTCGTGAACTCAACCACCCACTCTAACTCTTTATTTTTATTCAATTTATTTTTTATTGTATTTACTGTTAATGGTTGGTTGGAGTCCAATATTATCCTATGACCCTTAAACTCTATCTTGAATATTGTGGGAAACACCCTTGATAAAGTATTGGCTATCATTTCGCTTACACGGCAGTCCTTGTTAGGGTATCCGACGTTGATCATCAATATGCCTTTGTCTTCTAAATGTTGTTTAACTTCCGCGGAAAACTCTATCGTCGTTAAGCGGGTTGGAATGCTGCATCCGTTGAAGGTGTCCCTGTTCACTATATCGTATTTGCCTGTTTTCCTGAGGAAAGCTTTAGCGTCACTTGTGTGGAC
>WJJK01000310.1 GCA_014729705.1 Candidatus Altarchaeales archaeon
ATGGGAAGAAGACGACCTGACTATGGAGGAATAGATGGAAATCAGAGGTTTATCAGCGACAGGTATCCGAGATTTTCTTCAGTGTAAACTGAAGGTAGTTTTTAGATACGATAGAGAGATTCCGTCGATAAAAAACGACCACGCTAGGATTGGTATTGCGGTCCACGAGGCATTGGAGCAGTTCACTCGTCGGATGTTGGCTAAGAAAAGCTTTCCCGACTCTTCAGATTATGAGTTTGCTATAACTCAGTTCATGAACTGCGCTACAGAAGAAGGCCTGGGAGATATGGGCTTCTACGCTGACGGTAAGCAAATGATCACTGAGTTCATTGATCGTTATGACCCCTCGGAAGAGATTGTTGACGTAGAGCATTTCTTTAAGATAGAGACTCCTGATGGTGTACCCATTGTTGGCGCTATGGATAAGGTACGAAAGCTCAACGATGACACTATTGAGATTGTGGATTACAAAACATCCAGAAACGCCATGACTGCTTGGCAGTTGAAGGATGACATTCAGCTTTCAATGTACGATCTGGCTGCAAGCATCATTTGGCCGGAATACTCTAATAGGGTATTGACTCTTGATTATGTTCGGATTAACAAGACTGTATCTTCTTACAGAACTAGTGAGCAGAGGGAAACCTTCCGTGAGTTTCTGGTTAGCGTTTGGCACCAGATGAACAAGCTCGATGAGAATGAGGTAAGAGGAAGGATTAACAATCTTTGTGGTTGGTGTGACTACAAGACCTATTGCCCCGCTTATGCTGAATTTGTTAAATCTCAGGATTTGAAACTGACTCCCCTTGCGGAGATGGATAATGATGAGTTCTTAGAGCACTGGGTACAGGTCTCCGACATGAAGAACACGCTGGAGTCACGTCAGCGAGAGATGAAAATGATAGCTTCTGAAAAGGCAGTTCAGGGAGAAAGCATTTCTTCTAAGGACAAAGAACTTTACACTACCCAGGCAGCGAGAACTAACTACGATGTAGATGACGTTGCTGGTATTATTCCAGAGGGAGATCTGCTGGATGTGTTGGCTGTCAATAAGAGCAAGTTGGATAGGTACCTGAAGGAGAGACCCGACCTTCGTGATTCTCTATCCAGGGTTGCTAAGGTAAGCTACAATGCGCCTGTCTATAGAGTTAAGGAAATAAAGAACAACGAGAAGGACGCCAATGACCGATCTGACTCGGACACAAACGCAGCTTAAAGAACTTGGGTACCCTACTATAGGTATCCAGTGCCGGGATGGATTGAAGATTTTTGGACGGGTCACGAAGTTTACTCAGTATAAAATTTACCTGAGGGATAAAAATGGGGACATAATAGATGTCCCACGACGTATTATTAGAAGAGCATTTCTGCTTATTGATGGAGGTATAAGAGACGATGGCGCAACCGAAGTTTTTAGAACGGATCGGCCCGCAGGTTGGCAAAGACCCAAAGCGGAAGAGTAGGGTTATTTTCTACGGGGACTCTCCTACCTGTGCCACAGGCTTTGGCCAGGTTTCCCGAAACATCCTTCCCGCTTTGTATGAAACCGGTAGGTACGAAGTAGACATCCTTGGTATTAACTATTGGGGAGATCCTCATGATTACCCCTTTAAGATTTGGCCTATGGCTGTTAACAACCAAAGGGATCCCTATGGGCGCCAGCGTCTACAGCAGCATCTACACGATCCCCGATTAGATTTTGACATTTTGTTTTTTCTTCAGGATACCTTCATTCTTGAGTTTGTTCCTGCTTTGGTAGAGTCCCTAAAGAAGTCCGGGAAGAAGTTCAAGAGTGTTTTCTATTACCCCGTGGACGGTATTCCCAAGGAGAGTTGGATTAGAGCAGCCAATGCCGTGGACTATCCCGTGACCTATTCCCAGTTTGCTCGGGAACAATCCATAAAGTTGGTCCCAGAGATTGCAGAAAGGCTGCAGGTGGTACCTCACGGAGTTAATCCAGAAGTATTTTTCCCGGCGCCCAAAGCTCAAGTCCAGCATTTCCGTAAGCAGTTTTTTGGTCCCCAAGCTGACAAGTTTATCATGACCAACATTAACAGGAACCAGCAGCGTAAGGACATTCCTGCTACTATTCGAGCATTCAAGGAGTTCAAAAAACATCGTCCCGATTCTGTGCTCTACCTTCACATGGCGGCTGTGGATCAGGGATGGAATCTTCCTGAGGTAATCAAGGCTTTTGAGTTGGATATTCGTTCAGACGTCATCTTGCCTCAGAACTTCACTCCCTCTAATGGATTTCCATTGGAGGTAGTAAACATGATTTACAATGCCAGTGATTGTGTCGTTAGTACCACAGTGGGTGAGGGTTGGGGGCTTTCGTGGACTGAAGCCATGGCCACTAAAACCCCGGTAGTTTTCCCCATCAATACCTGTCTGGGCGAATACATCACTGAAGAAACAGGCTTTCCTTATCCAAGTGGTGGGGACCCTGATCACATAACAGTCCTACCCCATGATAACGAAGTTCCCAGACCTACTTCGCATGTTGGTAAGATGGTTGAGCAGTTGATTTATCTACATGATAATCCGGAGGAGGCCGCACGTCGCGCGGAAAACGCTTATGGTATGGTTTCCAGTACCTTGTTCTGGAACGAGCATATTAACCCGCGCTGGGTTGAACTTTTTGACAAAATCGTCAAGGATCAAACTAGCCCTTCCCAGAAGGCTTTGGACATTACCAAGCCTGTAGTTAAGGGAGAAATGCTCTGATGCCTGGAGTAAAATACATCGGCCCTGTATTTGATGGGAGTGGTTACGCAGAGGCTGCTCGGAACTATGTTCTGTCCATTTACCGAAAGGGATACCCGATCACCCTAGCCCCCATTAGCTTTGAGAAGACCCGCCCAGATTTGGGTAAAGATGGGGAGACACTACGTAGTTTGATTAACAA
>WJJK01000311.1 GCA_014729705.1 Candidatus Altarchaeales archaeon
CATATATGCTGTTTTATCAACCGTACTCATAATTGCATTAATCGGCATACTAGATGATCTATTACTCCTAGATCAAAAAATTAAGGCGGTTCTACCAATATTTGCGGCACTCCCCCTGGTTGCTTTGCGGGTGGGGGTCACCGAGATGACGTTCCCAGGGGTAGGCAGCATACCCCTCGGCCCAATATACTACCTAGTCCTAATACCTCTTGCCATAACCGGCGCCAGCAACGCCATGAACATGCTTGCAGGCTTCAACGGCTTGGAGGCGGGCCTTGGCATCATCATGTGTGCTGCGGTGGCAGCCGCAAGCTACATGACAGGAAGCAGCGAGGCACTTATAATATCGGTTGCAATGCTTGGAGCCTTAATAGGTTTCATGAAATACAACTGGCATCCAGCTAAAATCCTGATCGGTGACGTGGGCACACTCAGCATCGGCGCCGTAATCGCCTCGACAGTAATAATCGGCAACATCGAGCGTGTGGGAATTATATTGATCATCCCGTTTTTCCTGGAACTCATACTGAAAGCAAAAAGCAGGTTCAAAGCCGAATCCTGGCATAAAGTAAAGAAAGATAAACTGGTGTGCGAAAACTGGTGTGAAGTCTATGGGTGGGGTAGGCTGATAATGAAATTAACCGGCGGCGTAACCGAACCCCGACTTGTGTTAACTATATTGGGTGTTGAAGTGGTTTTCGCAGCTCTCGCCGTCTGGAGTGTGATAGGTTGAAGCTTGCAATAGTGTCCAAACACTTCCTCCCCTACCAGGGGGGGATTGAATACCGGATACTTGAAGTCGCCAGGTGGATGACTAAAAAAAACGTGGACATCACAGTATACACGACGCATGAGGAGAATACAAAGGATGAAGAAGAAATAGAGGGCATCAAGGTTAAGAGATCCCGGGCCTTGTTCTCGTTTTCCAGCGCATCATTTGCGCCTAAAACCCTCAAAAACCTTTTGGACGGCGACTTTGACTTAGCGGAGGTGCACGCCCCAGACCCCGCCTCAATGATATACACATACATTGCCTGCAGGATAAAGGGGAAACCCTACATAGTGATGTATCACGCAGACATCCTACGATCGGGTTTTCTAACCCAAGTTCTTCGCAGACTATATCTTCCACTGCAGAAACTGATTTTAGGTTCAGCAAAAAAAATACTTGTAACCACTAAAGCCTACGCTAAAGACTCGGAAAGCTTAAAGGGGTTTGAAGAAAAACTAATTGAAAGCCCAAGCTTCGTGGACACCACCCGCTTCAACCCCGAAATAGATCCAAAGGAGATAACCCTAAAACACGGTTTAGAAGACAAAAAAACCGTCTTGTTTGTGGGGCGCTTAGTAGCCTACAAAGGACTTGATGTTCTGCTTGAAGCCCATAAAAAAGTTGTCTCAGAGCTTGAATGCGTGAAACTCATAATAGTGGGGGAAGGCCCGCTTAAAGAAGAATTAAGGGTTAAATCAGAAAACTCAGGGTTAGGTGATTCCGTAATCTTCACAGGAAAGATAAGGGACGGGGATCTGCCTAAATACTATGCCGCATGCGACGTATTCGCTTTGCCGAGTGTGACAAGACAGGAGGCGTTTGGGTTGGTGTTGGTTGAGGCTATGGCCTGCGGCAAACCCTGCATCACCTCGGATTTCTCGGGAATGCCCCACGTATTAGGGGAGTCCGGGATAACCATAACCCCCAAAGACCCGGATAAGCTGAGATACGCGCTGCTGAATCTTTTATGCGACGAGGAGCAGAGGCATAAGTTAGGGGGGGAGGCCCGCATGCGGGCTGAGAAATACTTTAGCGTTGAAGCGGTATGTAATAACCTACTACACACATACACTAAAGCAATAGAAACCTAAACCATGGATGTCGGAACCATATACCGTTCAAGGGCTCCGGTTAGGATAAGCTTCGCAGGAGGCGGCACAGACGTATCACCGTACCTAGAGGAACACGGCGGTTTTGTGGTCAGCACAACAATAACCTCCTACGCCTGGAGTAGCGTGGAATTCAGCTTAGAAGCAGGACACGTGTTGGGGGACACATACAACAGAGTAAGAGAATATGCTTTAGACGAAAAACTCGTATACGACGGTAAACTAGATGTCTTGAAGGCTGTTTTAAACCACTTTAAACCCGATCTGGGGGTGCGGATGTATATGCGAAACGACGTACCCCACAGAAGCGGTTTAGGCTCCTCTGCAGCAGCCTTCGTATCGCTGATCGGCTTATTCAACAAAGTTGACTTCCGCCCGCAGTTGACGGAATATGAGGTGGCGGAACTCGCCTTCCGCCTGGAACGCGATGAACTGAGGAATCTGGGGGGCAGGCAGGATCAATACGCTTCAGTGTTCGGAGGCCTAAACTACATTGAATTCAAACCCACAGGCCAGGTGATAGTAAACCCAATAAAAATGTTGAGGGCAACGGAACTGGAGTTCGAGAAACACCTGATTTTAGCCTACATAATGGACAGGGAGGTGTCTGGAGACATAATAGGGGATCAGACCCAAAACTACGAGAAAGGCAATAAAAAAACAAGAACGGGTTTGGATGAGACCAAACAAATAGCCCAGCAGATGAACCAGGCCCTAAGGTGCGGAGACCTAACCCGGTTTGGAGAACTGCTTCATCAAAGCTGGGAGGCGAAAAAGAAGTTCAGCAAAATGATTACAAACAAAAAAATAGATTCAATATACGAAAAGGCAAGGAAGGCCGGCGCCCTGGGGGGCAAGATAAGCGGCGCAGGAGGGGGAGGCCACATGGTCTTCTTCTGCGATTCAGGGTGTGAAGAGA
>WJJK01000312.1 GCA_014729705.1 Candidatus Altarchaeales archaeon
ACCCCAAACAAAAAAAACCAAAATAATATTCCTCACAGTAGCCGAATTCAGAACACAAGGAATAACCAAACTAAAAAAAATAGGGGTAGACGACTACATAAAAAAACCATTCAACCCCCAAACCCTAACAAAAAAAATAGATCGAATACTCAAGGGTTAAGCGGGTATTTTGTGTGTCCGAAGTGGATCAACAAATCTATTTCGAGTCTAGCATCATATTTAGTGTCGCAGGCGCCGAAACACGGATCCGCTTGGATGAATACGGTTGCGTCGGTGTCTTTTTCTAGGGTGTCGACTATTTGAGTGGCGTAGGGCCTTAGGCCTTCGGGAAGCTGTATCAAGACTCTGCGTGCTTTCTTTTTTTTGATTTCCGAGGCCGCATTCATAAGGTTTAAGTCGTAGTTCATCTTTTTTTGATCAGGGAGACAACCTCAGAGTAAGCTTGTTTTTCAGTTGGCTTCAGGTCCGCGCCCTTCAGTTTCCCTAAGTCGTCGATGCTCAGGGAACTATAGAGGGTGTCTTGCTCGTTTAACTGCCTTCCGACGGTCGCCCCTTCAATGGATATCGCTATTTTCTCTCCCCGCTCTGCTTTGTCGATCTTCTCCCCCTGATTTTGTATCTCCCTAACCCTGCCCACGGATTTACCGTCCATCTGCATAAGAGGGGTTGAAACCAGTAGAGTGCCTTCAAGGATTTCCACGCCAACGACTGCGGGCTTGCTTTGTCGGAAGACGTGTCCCGGCAAGACCCTCAATTTCACAGGCAAGCAAGAGGTTTCATCCAGTTGGGTTCGGGCTTTCTTCTTTTTCTGTGAAACCCAAAGCTCGTAGTCTTCGATGATTTTATAGACCACTTTATCTTCAAATACTTTCACTTTCTGTTTTTCAGCTTCTTTTCTGGCGTCATCCAAAACAGGCGTGTGGAATGCTACGACAACCCCGAGGTAGGGGTTTTTCGCGGATACCGATGAGGCTTCAACCACATCCGTCCGGTTTACCTTGCCTATCCCCGCTTTTTTTACTTGAATCCCCCTCTCCTCAAGCATCTTAAGGATGGCTTCAAGAGAGCCGAGGGTATCTGCTTTAATGACTAGTCCCTGGGTTTCCCGGTCGAACTCCAGAGTCTCCATCTCCTGGGCAATCCTGTCTGCAGCGTGTCTGCCCCCCACGTAGACGGGGGATCCCGCTATCGCATCCTCTAAGCTGGGGGCTACGATTTTGACTCCCGATGCGGCGTAGACTTCATCCACGGGTTTGAACTTTTTTTTGGGGTCCCGCATCTCATCCAGGGCTTGAGGCCTCAGCAAAGCCTTCACCTTGGATTGAATCGGGGGGTGGCCTCCTAAGACGATTTCATCGCCCACCTTGATGGTGCCTTCATAGATTATGGCGTCGACTGTTGTCCCCAGCCCCTGAGTCTGTCGGACTTCGAGTATGGTGCCCGCCGCAGGGGTTGAAAGCCCCACATCAAGCTGGGAAGCCAGGTATTGTTGAGTTAAACCTATTAGGACCATCAGGAGGTTGGGTACCCCCTGCCCGGTTTCAGCTGATAGGGGGACTATCGCTATTTGTTTTCTGAAATCAGAGATTTGATCGTATAAGTCGCAGTTAAAGTTTTGAGCGGATAACTCCCCGATTAACTTGTATAGTAGGCGCAGGTATTCGTCTTTCACGTGTGTCGGCTGGTTTAGGGGTTTATCCCCCCTACGCCATCCAGGTATTAAATCTATTTTGTTCGCAGCTATTATGAAGGGGGTTTTGGTTTGACGCAGAAGCTTAAGGGATTCAAGGCTTTGAGGCTTTAACCCGTCGCGTATGTCCACCACCAATATGACTATGTCGGCTACCGCCCCCCCTCTCTTCCTGAGGGAGGTGAATGATTCGTGTCCGGGTGTGTCGATGAAGAGGAGGCCTCGAAGCGGCAGCTTCACCTGCTCATCCTTCAAAAGCCCTTTAGTGACCTTCTTTATGACTTCGAAGGGTATCTCGGTCGCCCCTATGTGTTGGGTTATGCCCCCCGCCTCCCTGCTTGCTACAACAGTCTTTCGGATGAAGTCGAGCAGGGTTGTTTTGCCATGGTCTACGTGGCCTAAAACCGAGATTATGGGTTCGCGGGTCTGTCGTTTCATGGAAACCAACACATATAATAAAATACGGCCATAAAAGAGTGTGTTTTAAACCGGTTATTATGTCTTTTGAAGCTAATGTCTAATTGAAGGATAAAAAAATGTTTTCAGAATTCTTTCCATGTCACTCTTTTTTCATAGTATTCGGGTTTATCCTGATTTTGTTGGGGACACTCCTCCCATTCAAAAAAAAGCGGTATCGTGGATTGAAGAAGAAAACACTGGTTAACTGGGTTTCAGAGAATAGGCGGCCTGTTTTTTACGGTATCCTGGTTTTAGGGGTTTTTCTACGCACATTAAATCTTGAGTTCTTTCTGGTGACGGATGAGCCCTTCTATATTTACGCCGCCAAACAGGTTTATTTAGGTTATGAGCCTTACGCTGATTTCTTCTTCTCCCAACCCCCCCTTGAGGTTTATCTTACCGCATCATCCTTTAAATTGTTTGGGTTGGGTTTACTGCAGGCGCGTCTCATACCCTTTATCTTCTCGATCGCCTCCATGATCCTGGTCTACCGGATATCTCGAAGGGTTTACCCAAAGAACCCGGATTACGCCTTGCTTAGTTTCGCTCTTTTCACGCTCACCCACAGCATGATTGTGGTGCCCACTCAAGCGATACTCTACTCCCCCATGATTTTTCTGGGTCTATCCTCCACCTACTTTTTCATAGCCGGGTTGGAGGGGGAGCGCGGCTTTTATTTGTTTGGGGCCGGGGTTTTAGCGGGGTTTTCTCTCTGGAGCAAGCTTTCGGGGGGTGTTTTTTTGGTGGCGGAAGCGGTTTATATCCTCTGGTTTTTTAGGGGTAAATCATTGAGGCTTTTAATACCTCTTGTAACAGGCTTCAGCCTGGTTTCCTCGTTTTTCTTCGGCTACTTCTATTC
>WJJK01000313.1 GCA_014729705.1 Candidatus Altarchaeales archaeon
CTCGCATCCCGACCTAATCATCAGGACCGCGGAAGCGAGGTTGAGTAATTTCTTGACCTGGCAGTCCGCCTACAGCGAACTTTACTTCCCAGACAAGCTTTGGCAGGAGTTCAGTGAAGGGGATTTAGACGAAATATTGAAGGATTTTGAGGGACGCCAGAGGCGTTTTGGCAGGTGAGCTGGTGGTAAGCGAAAAAGATTCAACGGAGATTTCAATCAGGTTACCCGAATCTTTCAAGAGGTTCGGCAACCCCCAAACTATTTTGGGTTTCACAGCACTCTTGTTGACAGTCATACGCCTTAACCTCCAAGGCACATTCGTATACAGTTTATCCCCTTTTGTATTGGGTTTGCTGGGTGTGGCAAGCTTTGGCGTTTTTCTTTTCCTCTATGAGGGGAAAAGGGATGTGGGGGGTCTTGGGGTGACTGTCTTAATCCTTTTGACGGCCTTGTTTTCCTGGTATTCAGTTGACTACGGGGGTTCAAGCTTAGCCCGTGATTTCACCGTATTCTCGCTTGCCTCCGCCTCGTTTCTGCTTGGCTACTTATTTTACTACACCCAAACTGTGCGCACCCGCGAGGCCATAGTATTCAGCATATTCTTAGCCTCCCTTCTCATACACGTTGCCCCCGCCCACAGGGAAACCGGCCTCCCCGACCAGCTTGCGGCACTCGACCCCTACTGGCACTATAAATGGATGCAGCGGATTTACGAGGAGGGTCAGCTTCCGGAGCACGACGCATCAGTCTACCCCTTCGTAGGCGGCCTCCTTAAACACAACGACTCCTCCTATGTTCAGCGTAAGATGCCTCTGGGTTACGGCACCCAACAGGATCGAGCTCCCCTATTAAGCAACCTATTCTACAGCTCAACCGCGTTAATCCTCAAGCCATTGGGTGTAGAGCTTCTTGACATAGCAATTCTCGGCCCAGGAGTAATAGCTGCTTTAACAATTGTCTTAGTCTACCTTCTTGTCGTGGAGTTGTTTGCTGATATGAAACCATATAACATGGTTGTGGGGGTTACGGCTGCGTTTTGCCTTATGCTTAGTCCCGCATTTGCGTCTAAGGCGGTTGCAACCAACGCCGAAGACGATGCTTTGGGGATGTTTCTGTCTGTGGGGGCGGCTTTCCTTTTTTTCGCGGGACTTCATCGGAAAAAAATCATTTATGCTGCTCTTGCAGGATTTGCTCTTTTAATGCTTAAATTGACTTGGGGTGGCTGGACGTATCTCGCCCTGGTTTTAGGGATATTCGGATTTCTCTATGGATTAATTGCGTTCATAAACCGAAGAGACTGCATAGCCCACCTACCCTACCTATTCGTAGTCTGGGGTATCGGCGAGATGTCCTTTTTGTTCCTGCATGCAAGGGATTCCCTTCCAACATACGTGCCCCCTCCCCTGCTTGTTCTTTTCCCTATGCTTTCTGGGTTTGTGTTGTCCATCCTCTTGGAGTTCACTAGGATCCGGGTTTGGGGTATGAATTTAGAGGTTGAGGGTGCGTCCCTTGAAACAGGCCTCCGCAGACTGATGCAGAAAAACCTCACAATCATAGCCTCCTTGATTCTTATTGCTGGGTTGGTTTTCATAGTTCATGAAGGCCCGGTTAAGTTAATCAACTATGCGGCATCCACTTTAATGGGTGTCAGCGACCGGTCGGTTGTCCACGACACAGTCTCTGAGCAGACTCCCCTAGCCGATAATTTCTCTGCATTCATCTCCGCAGGCTACTCCCGCTACGGCGGGGTCTTCCTATACGGGTTTCTGTTGATTCCCCTACTGCTTTATCTTGCGGTTGCACGCTACAACAACGGCGCATTGTTCGTCTTAGCCTGGAGTGTGCCCATGCTTTGGGGCGTCTACAACAAGTCGGCGTGGATATTCGGATCCTCTGTCGCAGTCACGATACTCGGCTCCTGCGTTGGTTTATTCGTAGCCAAGAACCGCAAGCAATTAGCTGACTGGCGGATTGTGGGCACCATCTTTTTGCTTTTACTGCCTTTTTCATACATACCTTTTCTGGGGGCGACAAGCTACAACTCCCGCACGCCTTTCGTTTCCGCGGTCGGCTACTCCCCCTTCTACAGCGGCCCCACCCGCGATCATTTTTTCTGGTGGCCCGCGCTTCAATGGCTTAAATCCGGGACTAAACCGTCTTCTGCGGTTTTGACTTGGTGGGACTACGGCCACTGGATCACCTCAATATCCCACCGCCCGGTCTTAATCGACAACCTACAGTTTGATGAATACCAGATCCAGGATGTCGCGCGTTTCTTTGTGAACAAGACTTCGGAGCAGGAGGCGTTTGAAATAGTTTCAGCCTACGACACCGCCTACGAAATTCAGGGCCGAGACCTTAAATATGTCGTAGTCGATTGGACGATGATACCTAAAGGCAGCGCGCTGCACTACATATCTTTAGGCGACATAGAGTCAAACACTAAACCCGATCCCATGGTGGGCTTCAGAAACTACGCTCACTGTAACTTTAATCCGGGTATGAGTTCCCTGGAGCCCCGCATCCAGGCGGAGGCAGACGGCTCCTTTAAGAGGGTTCGGGATGCGGTATTCCTCTGTCAAGGCTACGTTGGGGGCGTGGTTTTCAGTGTTTCAGGCGACCCCCCTAATCTCGTGGTAGAGGAGATCCAGGTTTTGATGCCCACGTATACTGTGCCTTGGAGTCAGTGGAGCCAGAGCCAGGACGCAAGCATCCTGGGGGTGTCTTCCTTGGATGATGTTCTTGCATGCTCGTTTTTCAAAAACCAGGATCCCAACATAAACGCTTTATGCTCCTCCACACCAGCCTTAAACACCTTGGTTTATGTGCCAGGCGAGTTTCAGGACTACATGATGACTAAACTTTATCTCACCAACCACCTGGAGGGCTATGAACGCCACGGTCTTGTGAACCGCGAGTATAAGCCGCTTAAGCATTTCAGGTTGGTTGAGGACTTCAGCCGCGGCTATGTGAGGGCCTATGAAATCGACTATGATGGTGTGACCGTTGATGAGCGTAATGCCTCCCTCGCCCCGAAATTTTTCCAAGCACGGTTCAATTAAAATATGTTTTAGGAGCAGTTGCAGGATACGCTTCCCCCGAATGAGGATGCTATGGTGTTTATCGCTGATTTGGCGACCGCTATTATGATTAATCCCACTATCGCGTTCACGCAAACGCTTTTAGCTTTCTTCCTGCCTCCCGGGTCGTCGGCGCTGTAGACGTATAGGACGCCGCCGTAGATGAATACGGCGGTCGCAAGCGGTCGGGCCACGTATATTATGACTTGACAGTATATGGTGCATAATGCGTTAGCTATTTTTTGGGCTGGGTCAGCCTGCACCGTTAAAACTATGAACGCTATCGCGGTTAAGGTTACCGCGATTTTTCCGTAATCCCTCTTATTTCTTTTCAGCATGTTTGGCCCAGGCTTAAATCCCCGGTTGATATCATTGTGATGGTGTTTTTAGCTATCACAATTATTAACCCCCCGATTATGGCTTGCACGCATGTTGTGCGGGCTTTCTTCCTGCCTCCCGGGTCGTCTGCGTTGAATACGTAGTTTAAGCCGCCGTATAAAAACATAAGGCTTACCAAGCCCCCGCCAATCATTTCAAAGGCGTCTGCGAGGCTGCATAAAAATTTTTTTACTCCTGAGAGGAACGCATTTGAAAATGATGCTAAATAAATAACCAAAATCAGGGCAACTATTTTTTTTCGGTACGACATGGCTTTTTATTATTAAGGTAGGGCTATTCCACAGTTAGTCAACCCGTTTATCAATCCAACAATGAAAAAGGCTACAACCACTATGATCCCCCCGATTATCGAGTGTATTAATATGTCTTTCGCTTTTTTCCTGCCTCCGGGGTTGTCTGCGTTGAATACGTAGGTTAATCCTCCGTATACGAACATCAAGGTCACAAGTCCCCCCGCGATCGGGAGGAGAGTGTTCTGTATGGCTAAGATGATCGGGCATACTATGCCTACGATTACCGCATATGCTGATTGGATCAGAAGTAGTGCCAAGAGGATATACAGGAATTTTTTACTGTTTTTCATGTTTCTATGTTCTTTGATTTAACTCTGTGCAATTACTTCCAACCTCACATTCCCGGGCATTTTGTCAGCCCTGCTATAAGGCCTACTATGTTGCTTGCCACAACAATAATCACGCCCCCTATTATGGCGTGTATTAATATGTCTCTTGCTTTTTTCCTGCCTCCGGGGTTGTCTGCGTTGAATACGTAGCTTACACCCCCGTATATGAACATCAGCGTAACCAATCCGCCGCCTATGGGGATTAAGGCTGCGTGTATGGAAGAGATTATGGAACAAACAATACCGCTGATAGCGTAACCGGTTGTCGCCAGGAAAAGAAAAATTAACCCAATAAACAGCATCCTAAAAACTTTCTTGTTCATGTTTATCCTCGCCGGTAATATGATTATTGTATAATTTATTGGGACGCTTTTATTTATAAATAATCTGAACGCTTAGTTTCCTATTGCCATGGTTGTTTGCGCGGTTTCAGGGGTGGCTGCAAGCGGGAAAACAACGTTATGTCAGAAGTTAGGCCCCAAAATGGGGTATGCGGTCCTTGATTTAAAGGAGTTTATCAAAACAGAGGGGTTAGCACAATCCTATGATAAATCCTCACACACAATGGATGTTGACGTATCTCATCTGGTTGAAAGATTTGAAAAAATTGGCTTGAATTCTAACACCCTGGTTGACGGTTTATTGTCCCATCACCTCCCAGTGTCTCATGTCATCATCCTGCGCGCTAACCCTGAACTCCTCTATGAGCGGATGCTTTGCAGGGGGTATCCCATGGATAAAATACTTGAAAACCTTGAAGCCGAATACCTTGCAACGATAACCCGTGAATGCGGGGATAAAAAAAATGTTTTAGAAATTGATTCAAGCAAACCCAAATACAATGAAATCAGGGGGTTCCTAAAACAGGGGGGACGCAGTCTCATAAACCCCGATTGGAGCGAACAATTTCAGAAAACACTTCTCAATGCTAGGCCAATGAGGGGTTCTCAAGAACCAAAAACTCTGTGACAGTATCCTTATCCTGGTTTAGATGGCTTTTCTTGTTTGAGAGATTAAAACTGTAGGCGACATTAAAATCCGCTAAAACATTGTATGCCGGTGGATATTCTTTTTTCAGATAATCCCTCAAACCTGCAGGAACTATTGTGTATCCTGCATTTGAGAAACTAATGTCACCCACAAATTCTCTATCTTCGTATTCTCTCCGAAAATACGCAAACGGCACTCCATCATATGCTAGGCTCAGGGAATGTATAGTGGTTTCACATTCAAGGTATTGGTTTATGTAGCTCATACCCACAACAAGATCCCCCTCCCCAACATTACGGTTTACATATGCTATGGCGCCCATTAAAGATTCAACATCCATACAACCAATTCCTCCAAAAGAAAACAAGAGGATGTCCACACCCAGGATTAAAATCAAAGGCAGGGTGATGAGCAATTTAACCTGCTTCGGTGAGAGGAGTGTTTTTTCAGAGAAAACCTTAACACGCCTCCATAAACCTTCAACCAATACTGCCGCCCCCAGGCTTGTCAAGTAAACCAGGGGTATGCTCATATGGTCCCAGCGGTTAGCGCTCAACAACGCGAGAAACCAAACTCCGGTGTAAACCCATAAAACATCCCTTAAACTGCTTTTCCTCAGTTTAATGAGGCCTATGAAGCACCAAATTAATATCGCGGACGGAAACCCTTCAAAAAAATTTTGTGTTGTAACCATTTTTAGGGAAAATAAAGATGCAAGAAGGTAGACCACGAAATCCGCAGGCGTTTCATCGGATTCATAGGTGCGGCTTAGGTAGTCAAAAAATCTTAGCAAACCCTTCGAATAAACTTTCAACAAAAAAAACAAGAAAATAACCATCAACGCTACTGCACTTGCGTGTGGATAAAAGCTAAAGTAATTGACTAAATCCTCAAGAAAAAAACCTTCCCAGAAAAAAACCATGTATCCTGCGAATAATAACAAAGGAGAAATCGAAAACAAAAAAACCATACATGATTTGCTCTTTTGGCCTTTAGCGTATAACACAACAAAGGCCGCTAACACAAATACCGCTGCGGTGTATTGAGTCAAACAAGCAAAACCCAAAACCAAGACAGTATAGGCTAAAAATCTGTTTTCACCTGATTTCAGGTAGGTGGTTAAAAAATAGATTGACGCAAGCGCCTGCAAACCCAACAGGTTATTGGCGTATCCTGTTTTATTCCAAAAAATTAGTTCAGGGAAAACTGCGAACACCAAACCCGAAAACCAACCAAGAGACCCTCCCCCATGCTCCTGCCCCAACCGGACTGCGAAGAAAAGACCCCCTAATGCGCATAAAACTGAGAACAATCGCAGAACCCAGATATGCCTCCCCAAAACGCCGACCAACAAAGACGTCAACACAATATATGCCGGGGGGTGGGGCACAAAATTATATCTATAGCCAAAATACTCGGCCCCACCTTCCATAAGGTTGCTAGCGTACTCCAGATTCGCGCCTTCATCCCAAAACCACTGAGGACAACAACAAAGACCTGGCAGGCGGAAAACAAAAAAAAACAAAAGAATCAAAAACCAAAATCGTTTTTCCATGCTAAATAAATATCAAATCGGTTGCGTTAAAAAATCAGATGAAGGAAACAAGGTTTCCAGTGAAAACTGCGAACAACAAAGCGCAGAAAATAAATATTGATGAGGCGAAGAGCATATCGTTTCTGTCAAAAATGAGGCCATAATATAGGAATACGGGCCAAATTGTGCCCAGGAACCGGCCAAGACAATACGATGGATCCCCCAAAACGGAGGTATAAAACACCATCAAGATCATAGCATACCAAAAAAGAGGCCTATTTTTTTCCCTGAGTCTCCAGGAACCCAGGAAAAAAAAGTAAGTAAAAAGCCATCCGAAAACACCGGCTGGCACCGCACCTAACGGAGGGAATACAAACCTTATGTTATGGAAATTATTGAATTCAGCTTCATGAAAACCCAAGCCCGTTTGATGAGGTATATATAGAAAGAAGAAGTAGAGCACAGGCAAAATGAATACGTTGAGGTGGATGAGGTTTCTCAGGATAACAGGGTTTTTGATTTTCTTGTAGTTTTTAAGTAAATAGGCGAAGGTTGTTATCGGGAAAAGAAGGACTCCAGGGAATCGAGTGAAGGAGGCAAGCAACATGAAAACCCCGCAGAAAACCAGTTTGTTTTTTTGGAAAAACATCCATGAAGCCAGGAGGAAGACCATAAAAAGAGGCTCTGAATAGCTCAATAGCCAGTAAACGGCGTTATAGGGGTAGAGGATGAAAATAAGACAGGATTTGAAGGCTGAATCAGCCGATACATAGCTTCTTGCGATGTGGTAGAACAAGGCTACTGCTACAAAAGAGGCTAGGTTTGAGACAACAAAACTTGCCACTTTTACCCCCAAAAAAACCGAGAAAAACCGTATGAAGGCAGGATACATAAACATCCACTGAAGATTGCTTGGATTCCGGTACCCGTTTTTTGCGATGGCAAGATAGGCTTCAGAGTCGAAGCTGTTGGATAACATGTCGAGCATGCTGCGCCGGTTAGGGTATATGCCTTTGACTTTGAGGTTATGGTATAAGTCGGTTTCCCGGAAAACTGGGAGATCCTGAAAAAAACTCAGGGGGATGAAGTGCAGGCAAAGAACCAGGAAAACCTTCAGAACCACAAGAACAGTAAACAGTAATACTATGTGCCTTTGTTTTTCTGTTAACCTCGCCTGCAAACCCATTTAATTACTATCCTTACCTCTTTTTTGCATAAATATTTGTATTGAAATAATAGGGTATGCAAGGATTTCTTAAATCACGCAAGCGGCTTCTTCTGCCGTTGGCGATTTTCTTGATAGCGTTCGGTTTCCGCCTATTCTACCAGAACGCAGGCCTCTACCACACCGACAG
>WJJK01000314.1 GCA_014729705.1 Candidatus Altarchaeales archaeon
AAAAAAAAAAATCGCTATCGTGGACGGTAAGATAGCCTAGAGTATGGTTTCTCCGGGGTATAGTCTTATGCCGTCTCCCTCGATGCGGTATACTGTCTCCACTGTCTGGTGTTTGGTGCCCCGCATCTTGTAGACCTCGATTGTCCTCACCCGTTCGTGCCCGACTTTGCGGTAGTATAGTTTCACTAAACCGTCTACTAGGTATTCCAGGCCGAATTGGGTGTAGTCTTGGCTGGCCTCAGATACCAGGTAGGTTGTCAGGTCCCAGGTCTTGAGTTTCTCAAACAATCGCTGCACAGCGGACCTCTGCTTCATCTCCGTATCGTATAGTAGTATGAAGGCGGACATACTGTCTAAAACAAGTCTTTTCGCCTTCATCTCGATTATCTTGTTTTCAAATCCAAGGGATCCCTTCTCAAGGAATTCTTTAAGCTTTAATGCATTGCATTCATAGAATAGGAGGTTCCCCTCTTGCTCGTGTCGGGCTAAGTCGAAGCCCAACCGACTCATGTTCTCGTAGAAACTGTCTTTCTGCTCCTCAATGCTAACGTAGATGGCTTTTTCCCCTGAAGTTATGCCAGCTAAGAGATACTGTAGCGCTAGAGTGGATTTGCCTGTGCCCGGCTCCCCCACCACCATGTTTATGCTGCGTTCCTTAAAACCCCCCTCAACCAGTTCATCGAGTTTACCGATGCCTGTGGATTTACGTTCCATCATATGAACCCTACTTAATTGTATTAATTGAATAGCAAGGTATAAAATCTTTTAAAAAACAAAAACCAAATAAAATGTACAATGACTGAAAAACGGAGGAAATACAGGACACCCGGAACCTCAAACGACAACACAATGAAAGTGGATTTAAAGGAATTGCCAAAAGACCCTAAACACGATGTTCCAGGAACCTCAAACCACCCTAAACACGATGTTCCAGGAACCTCAAACCACGAAACCAAAAGAAAACAAAACAAAAAATAATTGATTAAATTAACGAACAAAGTCATTAAAATAATGAATTCCACCCCAATATTAATGAAACCCTTATTTCAGGTTGGTTGTCCTCTCCACCAATAAACCATGTTTTTCAGCGTATGCGGTTATCTTTTTCTTTTCTGCGCCACGCAACCCCTTCCAATCTAGGACGCAGTAGGTTGGCTTGGGCACTGTTTTCTCAATCATTTGCAAGAATAATTCTTCTGTGAGAAAATCCCTAGCGTACTTTGGCAGGATATGGCCTAAAGCCATGCCACTTATTTGCGTGAAGTTGGGGGCGTAGTGGGGTCCGCCGAAACCAATGCCAACCGGCACCTCATCCTCTTCCCCAAAAAGGCAGGCTTCTATTGCCTTGGCTGCCACCGTACATGCAGCCATATCCTGCCATTGATTCATTTTCGAGCCTACTTCAACAAACACTAGGGGGCAGGTTAGTTCCGTGGGACCGTGGTGTGTGACTTCAAGGCTGACGTCATAGGTTAAATCAACCGCACAGGCCTTAAGTGAATCCAGTGATTTTTTTATCAGCTTCGCAGGGGAAAAAGCAAGAGACCCGGATTCCCCGCCCGCCTCTGCCTTGCCGAAGTTCCCGGGACTGTGACAGGTTAAGGTGGGCTTGCCTGACTGACTCCTATGCCTACTTGCGACCACGCAAAACTCAACTTCGAAGGGGAAGGATTCAGCGTAAAGCAGGGAGTCAGAGTACGCTACTAACACACAATCATCCAACCTATAGACGGGGTTGCCCTGAAATGACCCATCCTCCGTGAAACCATGTCTCTGCCTCAGAACATCCACTATGTTGACGCCCGCAACGTCTTTGAGGCTGTAGGCTACCGCTTTCATTTAGAATACTTGATTAGGTAGACTGCGGTTATATGTTTTTATTGGTTTTCTCCCTTCAATATAAGAATCATGCGTGTCCTGCTTCTACACTGTGACTGGATTGAATTCGAGGCCAAGAAGAAGGCTGTGAAATCCGCCTGCGAGTTAGACGAAAAAACCGGGCGCATGACCGAGTGCATCGTCTGCTTTATGGCGGTTGAGAAACCCGACGAAAAAAACCTCTCTGAAGTAGTCGATAAACTAGGGGAAGTCATCGATTCCATGGCCAGCCAAGTCAAGGCTGAATCCATAGTACTATACCCCTATGCTCATCTTTCAAGCGACCTGTCAAGCCTTGACGCGGCCGAGGAAGCCTTAAACCAGGCGTATGAGCGGGTTTCCTCGAAATACGAAGCGCTTAAAGCTCCCTTCGGCTGGTATAAGTCCTTCGGATTACAATGTAAAGGCCACCCCCTATCCGAGTTGTCTCGAACCATTACCGTGGGGGGGGAAAGCGAACCTGAATCCCAGGCACTGACTGAGGAGGAGAAGATAGTATCCCATTGGCGTATTATGGACGGTCTCCAGAATCTCCATGAACTGGATGAATTCGATTTCAAAGACCGCCATAACCTGCGTAAACTCGCATCATATGAGAAGGAGAAGAAACGCCAGGCAGACAAACCCCCGATACACATTGATTACATGCGGCGCCTTGAATTAGCGGACTACGAGCCTGCAAGCGACGGCGGAAACATGAGGTACTACCCAAAGGGCCGTATGGTCAAGGCCTTGGTTGAGGAGTACGTCGGGGAAAAAATCAGAGACTACGGCGGGCTGGAGGTGGAATCCCCCATAATGTATGACTTCAACCACCCCACGCTTGCTAAATACCTGCATAGGTTCCCAGCCAGACAATACACAATCGAGTCGGATAAAAAGAATTTCTTCCTGCGGTTCGCAGCATGCTTCGGCCAGTTCCTGATGGCCCATGACGCAACCTTATCCTACCGAAACCTACCCTTAAGGCTTTATGAGCTTGCCCGCTACGCCTTCCGCAGAGAAAAAAGCGGGGAGTTAACGGGGTTACGGCGTCTTAGAGCCTTCACCATGCCGGACGTCCACGCCCTATGCGCCGACGCAGACCAGGCGAGGGAGGAATACAAGAAACGCTTCCAACTATGCATTGAAACCATTGAAGGCATTGGTTTCACGAAAGACGATTTCGAGTTAGCAGTCAGAGTAACAAAAGACTTCTACGAAGAAAACAAGGATTTCGTGGGATACTTAGTCAAAGAATACGGCAAACCTGCGTTGGTTGAGATGTGGGGTGAACGCAAATTCTATTTCGTATTAAAGTATGAATTCAATTTCGTGGATGAATCAGAGAAGGCATCAGCCTTATCCACCGACCAGATAGACGTTGAAAACGGACAGAGATACGACATCAAATTCATCCACGAATCAGGGGAATCCAAGAATCCTGTGATACTCCACTGCTCGCCGTCAGGCGCAATCGAAAGAGTCATCTACGCCCTCCTGGAGAAGGCGGGTAAAGACGCTAAAAAAGGTGTGAGCCCCTCCCTCCCGCTTTGGCTTTCACCCACACAAATCAGGTTCATCCCAGTATCAGATAAACAACTTCAAGGCTGCAGGGAAATAATTGACGGGATCGAGGGTGTGCGCGTGGACTTGGATGATCGCTCAGAGAGTATGAGCAAGAAAATCAGGCAAGCCGAGAAGGAATGGATTCCCTACACGGCAGTGGTGGGGGAGAAGGAGGTTGAAGGCGGCTGCCTGAGTGTGAGGGTTAGGGGGCAGAAGAAACAGGTGGAGATGACGCTTGAGGAATTACTTGAGAAAATAAGGGCAGAAACAGGGGGTAAGCCTTTCAGGGACACGCCCCTGCCTAAATTATTGTCTATGAGGCCTAAATTCGTTGGATAAAAAGAAAATGGAATGCAGGAAAGAAGAAAACAGGGAGTTCTGTAACTGCACGTATGAATCCTGCAGTAGGAAGGGTTTGTGCTGTGAATGCATAAGATACCACGTGAAAGCCCGGCAACTGCCGGCCTGCGTCTTCCCCCCAGAGGTTGAAGCCACATATGACCGTAGTTTCGAGCGCTTCGCCCGGCTGGTCGGAGAAGACAGGATATAAGTTTTAATAACCAATACACCTAATAATCATTGGGTGGGTTGGGGGCGGCTTCGAGTCGGTCTCTTATTCCTTCCAGGGGTCACCCCCCTAACTTCAAGGAATTTTTTTTGCAGACGGACTCAACTTCCCCCTTCCATCCGATAAAAAAAGTTTTTCTCGGTGATTTTATTTGCAGGATCTACGCGTCGAAAAAATAGCCACCCAAAACGTCGTTTCAGTCTCACCCCAGGATTCGGTGATCCACGCCGCGCAGGTGATGACTAAGAGAAACATCTCCTCGGTGTTGGTTGTGGAGGATAATCTTTTGGGTATATTGACTGAGAGGGATATCGTGCAGAAAATCGTTGCAAAAGAGAAAAACGCTTTCAGAACCAGAGTCGAGGAGATTATGAACACGCCGGTTGAAACCATAGACCTGGATGAATCCATAATGGAGGCTGCAAGAATACTCAGAGACAAGAAAATCAAGAAACTCGTGGTAACCGACGGCAGAAAACTCTGGGGGATGCTCTCGGAGCGGGACATCCTGGAAGCAGACCCCGCCCTACACAACCACTACCTGAAGAAGAAACAGTTGCTTGGTGAGTGAAAAAACGTATTTTATTTTTCGTCTAGTTTTATGTCTTTCTTCTTTTTTTCTTCGAGTTTCTTTTTGGCTTCCGCAACCTTGTCTTCCAGGACTTTCCTCTCCTCTTCGGAGACGCATTGTTTTTCGAAGTAGCTGCTTATGTGTTCGGGGATGATTTTGTCGACGCCCATGCGCTCCTTAATGTTGACGTAGGTGGGGGACATGATCTGCACCCTATCACAGGCGAACGTGTTTAAGATGTTGCGCCTCATGCTGGATTTCAAGTCAACCATGGATTGGGGTTTATCGGTGTAGGCGTTTAACTCGTAGGTGACTGTGAAGTTGTCCAGCCCCCGAATTAGTATGAATGGTTTAGGGTCCTTGAGTATGCCTTCGGTTTCCAATGCGGATTTGATTAAAAGCTCCTCAACCTGGCGGGGTTCTATGTCGTAGCCTAAAGATAGTCTGACGTATATTATGGTTGAATCCAGTTGGCTGTAGTTGATTATCTTGTTGTTTAGCACCTGCAGCGAGGGTATGGAGACTATCTCGTCTTTAATGGTTTTAAGGTGCACATACATTAATTCAAGGTTCACCACATCCCCTAAAACCCCTGTTATCTCCACCCTATCGCCTTCGTGTATAGGCCGGGTTAGATAGATTATTATGCCTGCCACGGCGTTTCCGATGGTGGTTGTGGAGGATAGGGATACTACGACGCCGATGCCTATACCCAGCAGGGCTATGACGTGCTGGTTTACGCCGGGCGTGAAGACCAATATCAAGATAAAGGCAAAAACATAGATTGCTGCATGTAGGAGGGCTCTCACCGTCAAATAATATCTTCGGGGGATGTTCAGGTGCTTGTGTATTAGAAACAGAAGCTGGCCCGTAGAGCCTAAAGCCAGTCGGGTTGCGGCTATTATGAGTATTATCCAAAGGAGGTTAGGCAGATAAGGCAGGAAGAAATTGAATACGGTCTCCAAATTCATGTCAAAAAATTGTTTTTAAAGCTATAAATACGCTTTAAGGGCAAGTTAACCTAAATAATTATTTATGAATCCCGTGCCGATTCTCTTGGGGTTGATTTTCCTGCTAACCTGGTTTAGGGGCGGCATGAACCTGCTTTACGAGTACGGGGTCTGGAACAGAAAACTGTTGTTCCCCTTCACATATAATTTACTGCTTCTTTTGGCTGGCATGCTTAACCTGCTTAGGGGCGTCACGGAATCCCGGCCAGACGACGACACCCAATTGAAGCCTACATTAATGCAAATTGGGTTTTTCATAGTAATCCTTGTGGTTTTAGGGGTATTATCTCTTCTTAACCCCGCCTCAGTCATTAAAACACCTAAAGCCGTTGACGCGCACCTGGATGAGCTTAGGCTTGAGAAGGTGTTTCTGGATTATGAATCAGGGATCCTGGATTCACGTAAACTACTTTCAATAGATGAAACCAGACACGCCACCTCGGCGTTGGTTGAAGTTAATGCGACGTTCATCGTCGGGGACGATGTCGTCCCCGAACACGCCTACATACAGCTTTGCCTCTACCGCGACGTCCAAAACAGGTTCCACACCTTCAGTTGGAAGAGGGTTGAGAAGAAAACGAGATATGATGTCTCTTGGTGCGACGACGTGTTCCCCGTATTCATAGATACGCTGGAATACTCTGAGGTGGAGAACTATAACTGCATAAGGATTTGTTAATCCCCTCTCTTCCTGCGGTCCTTAAGAGCTAAGGCTTTTCCGCCCTCAGCCTTCACGCTGCCCACCTCAATCAATTCGCCTATACGACCTATAACGTATTTTTTGGTCTGCTGATCCCCCTCATCTAAAGCCTGGATGTAAAGGCTTCGAAGGCGGTTGAATTCAATGTCCCCAGGGTATCTGGCACAGTATTTATTGAATAACTCAGCGGCCTTATCCGAGTCCTTAACTGACTCCTCAAGCACCTGCCTCAACACGCTTTCGGGGACATCCATTTTCAGGTATCTCTTTTCTTCTTTTTAATCATCTTAAGCCTGTAGAATCCCTCACGTTCAAGCTCGTCTAAACGCATCTCCACGTATTTCTGGGAGGCTTGAAGCTGGGGTATCCTGCGGTATTCAAGGGCGTTAACCCGTCTTTTGGTTTTGCGGGTTTCATCCACCAACGCCTCAAGCGAGCCTTCCGTCTCGGCAAGGTTTAGAAGCTTTGAGAGGGCTTCCTCGAATTCAGCTGCTGTGACGTCTAAGACTGGAGGCGTGTGTTTAAGGCTTAAACCCCTGCCGCCAACGTCCCGGCTGAAGTCGGGGATTGTGAGGGAGGGTATTTTCACCCCCACAATGTTTCTATGGTTTAATTCAACATAAATATTTGATTCCCCTAAAACCGCGTTTGAAGAAACCCCAAGTGAAGTCATCTGCGCCTGCGAATACCTCTGAAGCAGGCGGGCTTTCTGCATCTGCTGGAAAGTCTCCTGCCTCACTTTACCGGCTTCACGGGCCAGACGCATGAACTCCATCATAAGCGAATCCCTCTTCTCCTTAAGGAGTCTGTGGCCTTTCCGAGCCAGCTTAAGCTTGTTTTTCAGGGTGATAAGCTGCATCCGGGTGGGGGTTACCCCCTCAATCCTCTCGGCCACCGGCCTCCCCCTCTTTTTTATCCATATACTTGTCTATGAATTCGTCTTTAACGCGTTTAATCTCGGATCTGCCTAGAAGGGATACGAGCTCCCAACCCAGGGAAAGGGTTTCCGTAAAGCTTCGGTCCTCGTCTTTGCTTTGGTTTATGAATTCCGCCTCAAACCGGTCTGAGAATTCAAGGTAATTCCGATCCCTCTCGCTTAAGGCCTCCTCCCCCACGACCGCCACAAGATCCCTGAGGTCCCGGCCCTGCGCATACGCCGCATAAAGCTGGCTTGAGAGTTGGGCGTGATCCTCCCGCGTGTTATCGCCGCCCACCGCGCCCTTCATAAGACGGGATAGGGAGGGTAACACGTCCACCGGAGGGTATACTCCCTTCCTATGCAGGGAGCGGCTTAAAACGAATTGTCCCTCGGTGATGTATCCGGTTAAATCAGGTATTGGGTGGGTT
>WJJK01000315.1 GCA_014729705.1 Candidatus Altarchaeales archaeon
CTTGAGGAGTGGGCAGAAAACTCCTTCGATGAGATCTATGTCTTCGTGAAGGAGACCGTTTTTGCCTCCCTTAAGGAAAAGGCTCAGATGGGTAAATATCGAGCGATGATGGAGCCTTTTTGTGCCCTTCCCGGATTCATGCACAAAGATCCAATGGAAGACGAGGTAATGAAAAAGCTCTGTGAGGAACTCGAGGGAGAAAATGATCTTTCCTGTAAGTGGGATCGAAGGGATGACAGGGTTGTTTTAATTGTGGAGTGGGGCAATGATAAGCATACAGAGAAAACGAGCTAACCGGATTTTCAAAGAAGTTCCGATTCTCCAGGTCCTCTATGATTATGGGTATTATATTGATGCCGATAATCCAAATCCTCAGCAGTTTTCTTGTGATCTCCACGGTAGCGGGATGGACCGGAAGCCCTCTGGCCGTGTCTATCCTGAAAGCAACAACTGGCATTGTTGGGGTTGCGGAAAATCCCGGGACTCCATAGAGACCGTTCGTGAAAAGGAACATGTTACCTTTGATCAGGCCTGCAAAATCCTGGAAAAAAAGTATGGGCTTCCAGAAGTCGATTGGGGAGCCGACGAGGAATTTGTTCCAGATGAGGATGCTTTTGCTCTAGAGAGGGCTCCGGATTTCTCTGAACATCAGGAGAGGTGTCAGAGAATCCTGGAACTAGAGACGGAAGACAAAGACCTCCCGATGAAGACGGTTCTTTCCCTGTGGGAAGCTTTTGATCAAATCGTCTATCTGGTCGACAAGAAAAAAATCAGTGAGCCGAAAGGGATGCAGGCCTTCGAGAAAATTAAGAAAAAGGTACAAGATCTGAGAGAGTCATACATATGTCAGGAATTAGGGGTTTCTCCAGAATAACCCTCTCGGAAACCGAATGGGGTCCGATCAAAATTCTCCGTCCTTTATCCCGAGATGGTGATGAATGGGGTCCCCTTCGCTTTGCTCGAGGATCCGAATGG
This sequence comes from Candidatus Altarchaeales archaeon, assembly GCA_014729705.1. Classification (GTDB taxonomy): domain Archaea; phylum Altiarchaeota; class Altiarchaeia; order IMC4; family SCGC-AAA252-I15; genus WJJK01. Next base: position 976 of record WJJK01000315.1, read on the forward strand.
GAACCCTTTCTCAGAAAGGTTTCTGGGGAAACCTTATCCTATGCTTTGCATGGGTATACGAAGCCTCTTGTGGAAGCTTTGGGGCCGGATCCAATGACCGTGGCAGGTAGGGTTCCTCCTTCCGTGGGTTTCTGTCGTCGACATCAGAATAAGACTTGTTCTGTAAGGAAAGATATATGCAGGCCAGGGCCAGAGACCCCCGAGTGCTATGAGCCGGATGTAGAGGACATCGACTTTGAGGAAGCTCTTTATGAAGTGGTGATGGGCTGGAAAGAGGGTTACTACGTCCTTGTTATTGAAGGTTCCGAGTTCAGTCTCTGAAATTGGTTAATCTACTAATGGGGTGACATAACTCTTCTCGTTAGAGTAGGAGAGTATGGGCCTGGATTAGGAGGTGCGCATGAGTTTATCTTCCATGAGTTTCACAGAGGGCGGAGATTCCTCTGGGTCAAGGATTGACTGGGAATCGAAAGCCTGGATGAAAGAATACGAGATGATTCTCGCGACAGAGGAGAACATCTCGGAGCTGATTGATGAATGTATTGAAGCTGGTAAATATGGTCTCGACCTCGAGACAACTGGATTGGATGCTCGGGTTTTCCCTGTCGGCGTAGGTGAGAATGCTACGAGGAGAACCAAGGACGTTATTGTTGGTGTATGCCTTTCACCGGCTGGGATAAAAAAAGGAGTCTACATTCCTCTTCGACACAAAGGCGGGGAGGAGAACAACGTTCGATATTCTGTTTTCGTAGAGCCTTTCAGGAGACTATCAAACTCTGATTCCATTGCTGTCTTTCATAATGGGAAATTCGATCAAGAGTTCCTCGAATTCCCGGGTGGAGAACCTTTGGGTCAATATGATGATCATAGGACTTGGGAGGATACTTATCTCCTGGCCTATCTGAGGAACCCCAAACAGAAAGCTCTTGGTTTGAAAAGGCTTGCCAAAGAAGAGCTTGGCAAAGAGATGATCGAACTTTCGGAGCTGTTTCCTGCTGGCGTCAAAAACCTGGACTTTTCTCTCTTGGACCCCAGCGCTGAGGGCGTTGTTGAGTATGCCTGTTCCGATGCAATTTGCACGATAGAGTTGGAAGAAAAAATTAAAGATCAGGCAATTACTCTGAAGGGAAAAGGCCCGAACAAGAAGAATCATAGCCAGGCCGTGATCTATGCC
>WJJK01000316.1 GCA_014729705.1 Candidatus Altarchaeales archaeon
ACTCAAGACAATGCACAACGAATACACACCAAAAGAGCTTGAAACCCTCGGGGAGGCCTTAGACAAAACCTACGGCACTCACGCAGCCGAAATTCATGGCTATAAGAGCTGCAAAGACTATCTTTTGCACATGGTCAAGACTAAAGATAGTGCTCTTAACAGACTAGAACAGCGTGTATGCCTTAAATACGTCTTCAATAAAATACTACAGGGAAAAAAGGGGCTAGACCTTACCGAGGATGCAATAGAGATACTCTATGATGTACCCCTAGAAGAGCTCCCTTTGTTGATGTCAGAAAAATTCCGGATTTTTGAGATATGTGTCGAGTGGAGGCTCAAAATTGGGAGATAGATTTAACACTACGCGCCCTTACACTGAAGAGGATATCCTTGATTACGGGGCATATCTTGATTTGTATTACGTAATGGGGGGATATAATTCGTCAGCTAAGCGACTCAAGACATACTTTATATCAAGCACGATAAAACAGTCCGTACGGATCTTTCTTAAGAAGATCATGTCGCCTTGGACTGAGAGCTCGTTTTCAGAAGAAATCACCAGAGCTACATTGAGGGTGCTATTTGATACACCATTCGAAGAGATCCCGACTCTTATAGGACATCGCTATGATCTTATAAGAGTGACTGCCGAGTGGAGGCTTAAAAGGGGCATATGAAAAAATGGGATGAAGATGAGTTGGAGCTCCTTCAAGAGATGCTCTGGAAGGCGATCGAACCCTATTCTCTTAACAGTGTAGTCCCTGTTAGGGTAGTTATTGAATGCGTTGTCATGTCTCTGCGCGAGAGGAATCGAGTCTCTGCTGGTAAAGAAAGAGAATATGAAGATCTATATTATTTCTCTCCCCCCGAAAAGCGTATTATAGGGGGAGTTATAGAAGAAAATCTTGAAGAATTACCTCTATGGATCAATGATTGCTATATCATACGACGCACGATCGCTTTGTGGCGGCTTAAGATAGGAAAATAACAGATGACTACGCAGTACTCCCAAGAAAACATCCTTTCCTCTATATTTAAATAATCAATGGATATTTATGAGGCAAAAAGTCTTTCACGGAAGACTAGAGGAACTCGTATGATAGACATTTCTGCAGACGAACTCAAGGCTTTAGAAGCACGCATACATGCTTTTAATACTCTCTTTTCGAATGTCCAGCGTGAACGGATATTCGTAAATCTTATACATAACATAGACAGTTACAGGGCCGGTATACCAGACCCCGAGATAGACCGTCTCACAGAGATATGCTCAGAGGACAACTTCCTCATTCATCTCGACCGAATCACGTCCAAAAAAGACATTTTGTATTTTTTTGTCATGCCGTTCGAGGATCTACCAATGTACATTGAAGATAGTGACCACTTCAAAAGAGAATACGTGAAATGGAGACTCGAGAACAGTATCGTTCTAAATCCGAACTCTCCTTCTTACAAACCGTGGCATAATGGCACACTGCCTCGTTTCCCAAAGCGTGGAATCCTCTAATTTCAAAGGTATAGAGGTTGGCACGCTCCTTGCAGGAGTATAAAGGTGTAACCACAACACCTATAGAAGGAGGAGCTACTATGAATAGCCTGTCTCTTATCCCCCGCACTCTGACGTCAGCCAGTCTGTTTGATGAAGTCGATCGTATGTTTGATCGTACTTGGGATAGACGCCCTACAGTCTACGCACCAAAGGTCGATGTTATAGAGGGTGAGTCAGCCTATACCGTCCAGGCAGACCTTCCAGGCTTGAACAAGAAAGACATTAAGGTTGATGTCAAAGACAGCATACTAACTATCAGTGGCGAGCGTAAGTCTGAACACAAAGGCGGAAGAGAAAATTACACCTATTTGGAGCGCAGCGTAGGTACTTTCCAGAGAAGCTTCAAGCTCCCGGATACGGTAGATGCCTCGAGTATCAAAGCTAAGTATGAGGGCGGCGTTTTAAGTGTGGCCTTGAAGAAACGAGAAGAGACTAAACCAAAACAGATTCACATCGAATAAGTTCAACGCCATGTACTTGCAAAAGAGTCCCCACCCTAGGGGACTCTTTTTATTTATGCATAAAATGATTATGCTCTGAAGATATAGCCCCCAAAAGTTTCCTGTTATTTTCCTTTATCATCGACCATCTAAATCGTATATTCTCCTATGAGTCTTCGTAGGAGAATATAGCTTGAGTAAGCGCCCCACTAAGAAAAAAAGACACTGGCATCGCTACACGTGTGGATGCTGCATGAAAAGCGTCTCAAAAGATGATTTCGTGGCTCATAAGAAATGGCGGGAGGATGAAGAGGAGATGTGGTGGCCTCATGGATTTTGCAAAGCATGCGTCTGGTCAGCACTGCACCTTTACATCTCCGGCAAAGCAGAGGACTCTAATCATTTACCAAAAGTTAAAGGAGCACAGCCTCTGCGGTGCTTTCTATGTATTAGTGCGGTAGAATGCTTCATAGTCTCTGAAGCACACGTAGAGATACTGCCTCTTATGATCACCCTTCCATGGCTGACTTCAGCGGGATACGAGTATAAAAAGAGGCTAGAAAATTTGTGAAATACAGCAAAAAAGATTTCCAAGATTTCAATGACTATCTAAGTCAAACCGAAATGGATGCTTCGGTAGTCCTAAAAAGGGCCGTCCATCGAGCGTGCACGAAAGGCGAGAGGGGATTTAACTCAATCTTCGGCACATCATCAAAAAGGAAGGGCTTCTTTAGCACCGTCGTATATGCTCTTTATAAAGCTAGTTTTGAAGAGCTTTGTCTTTGGGCGTTCATACACAATTCAGTTGCATTTGGAATAGATAAAGCTCCTGTAGTCAGTTACCAAAACATATGGAGATTAAACATAAGGCCGATCGTACTTTGGAGGCTCAAGGTCGGGAAATGAATCTAACATGGAGGAGATGGTCCGGTGCCGCGAAGACCAGGAGTTTACGACGACAAAGAACGGACGATAATGAGTCTTTCTAAAGCAAAATACCATATGCAAGGTACGGCTGAAGAGGCATCACGTGTCGTGGCTTTACTCCAAATTTTTGAAACGGGAAAGCTCTTCAAGATACAGAGCCTTAATCATTCCAGCACGCATATAGTACAGTACGCTTATCTAGACACATATGGTCCTCATCTCATACTTAAGACACTAGCTTGCAGTGATGATAATTTTTTGCGTCTTGTTACAAGAGAGGGATTCGAAGGACATTTGGCGTGGCGTGTCGGGGAAATAGGGGGTGTAACACATGTGCCGTTTGAAGACATCCCACTATATATAGGTTGGCAGTACATCAGTGAAAGCTTCCGGGAAATACTCCAAAACGGATAAGGTACAAAAAGAATATGAAGAAACCTAAGTTTCTAAAAGACTGGGAAGATTGGGTTACCTGTTATGTGGACGCTTCATACAGCCCACAGACCAAGGTCGGTACCTACGCTGTCTGGGTACGTCATGATGAAGGGCGTGTGCAGTATACGGGTACGTGCCCGCCCTATGTAAAAGATTCCATGCTGGCAGAGACATTTGGTGTACGTAGGGCACTTGATCATGCTCTGCAGGCATACCCGAGAGCTAAGGAAGTCCTCATCTGTTGTGACTGTAAGGGAGCTTTGAGGCTTTGCACCGACATCCTGGAACCTCCTAAAGGGGACCATCTCACAAAGCTTTATGAGGAGATACAGGATTTTCGTAGGCGTCTTCCAATACGAACGAAGTATGTACCCGGACATGGCAGGGCTAATTCCCCTACAGGAGCTTTTCTTAACGGCTGGTGTGATAGGGCAGCTGGGCGCATACGTAAAAACATTGAAGGATCAAAATATCATGCCTAGACCAAGGAGAGATATCACAGGGCAGACCTTTGGACGTATTACTGTGCGAAGAGATGTGGCAGGGGGTAAGAACCCAAAAGTGTTGTGTCTTTGTTCTTGTGGAAAGGAGTTTACGGCTGACAAGCATAACGTGATCCGCGGCAACACGAATAGCTGCGGGTGTTTGAAATCCGAAAAAGCTGGGCGTTATGTACACAAGAAGAAAACACCTGAAAAAGTGCCGGTGGGCAACACCTTCAATGAAGATGAATTCTATATCCCAGGAGATGACCTCTATGAATTCTGAACAGACAACCACGGAAGTAACGACAGACATTAATTTGGGTGACCCCTACAACGTCGTGCTGTTTAATGACGAGTCACACTCTATGGATGAGGTGGCTAATCAGATAGTCAAGGCTATCGGTGGGTCCATCGACAACGCAGTCAAGATCATGATGGAAGCACACGAGAAAGGGAGAGCGATAGTTATTACGACGCACAAGGAACGTGCGGAGCACGTCGCATCAATATTGGAAGAGATTCAACTCGGCGTTAAAGTCGAACCAGCGTAAGGAGCATTATGATGAGTAGGTGGGATAGTAGGTTTTATGGCACCATCGGTCTCTCTATACTTTTAATGGTAGCGGCGATATGCCTTTGTTATCTTTGTCTATCATACTGGAGAGGTCAGCTACTAGTTGGTGGTGACTTCGAAGAGGTGTTATCTAAAACCCTTTCTGTAGGTGTCGAACGAGCGTACTTTGAGGGACAAAAGGATGCGCTACAAGGAGACATACGTATCGATAGTACAGATTCAGGATGGGCCTGGACAGAATCTCCGTGGGATTCGAAGAAAGAACCTCTTTGGCATCCAGATAAACCCTTCATGGCTCTCCTTGACTCTCTTGTATCCCGCGAGAAGAAATGGTAAGCCCAGAGGCTCTCAATGAGTTATAAGCTGATAGATTATACTCCTGCAGAAATCTTCAATTTGAAGAACACATTGTACGATAAGGGCATCAACCGTGGTCTTAGGGCTTTTTTCTACGGAGTAAACAGAGAGCCTCCTGCTAGGGAAGCTTTGAAGCTTATCGAGATGCACTTTCTTAAGCAATACACTAAAAAATATAGAAAATACTACATAAGAGAGTTAGATCGCACGGCTGAGCGCGGTGACCACTACACGTGGTTTTCTATGATATTTGCAGTACCGTACGAAGACCTCCCCCTGTACTTAGGGAGTAAAAATAGGGTGCATCGTATAGTCGCTGAGTGGAGACTGGGGCTCGGAAAATGATCTGGTCTTTCTACAAATATTTTATAGCAGCAGAACTGCTGCTAAATAGATTTATGGATGCAGCAGATAAGGTGCTTGAACTCACAGTGGTATTTGGACTACACCGTATAATTTGGATTTGGGAAAGTGTAGAGAACAAAACGCCGGACTACACACGTGAAGAGTTATTTATCCTTTTGGATAGAATCTTTGGATTAGGTAGTGGTGAGTTTCTTGGACACATACCATTAATCCTCTCTATTATTAGGGGTAATGCTGGACTGTGTATTTCTAATTTCATCGTATTAAAAAACTCCGAGCTAAATACGCCCGCTACAAGAGATAAAGTACTCTCATGTATAAGAGATGCGCACGCCATACGCTATCACCTTACAACATATAGGGATTGTCAAAGTGCAGAGATTCGAAAGATTATGTTTGAGACTAAGTTCTCGGAAATGCCCCTATATGCGTTTAAGGGCTCTGCGCAGGTTATAGCTCAGTGGCGGCTTGAAATAGGAAAATGAGACCACCTAAAGGAGAAAACATGTCCAGCAAAAAAGGCCGTAAGAAAAAAGCAGATGACCCTTTTTATATTAAGGTCACTGATGACTATCGAGTGGCTCGCGACAGTTTCAATGTCATCGTTACGCGTAAGATAGCCCCTCAAAATGGAGGTGCCGTCCGTGAGGGATCTATCGGTTTTTGTAGCACACTTGATTATGCCTCTGTGATCCTCCAAAAAGAGGGTGTGACCGCGGATGCGATCGAAAACTTTAAAAGACGAACTGCTCCCATCACTACATCGTATGAAGAAGGAAGACTTATAATCAGGTACCCTGCTGACTTTGCTTTCGATGAGCGTGACATCACCCCTACAGAAGCAGCTTAGAGCTGCGAGAAAGGTTTACCACCTATGGATACGTTTATAGAGATCATGAACATATGCACCCCTCTGATCAATATTGCAGTATCAGTCCTATTTCTTATCATCATAAAAGGAGTCATAAGAGACCACAAAAAGATTAAAGAGTCCATAAGAGACCAAGAGAAGATCAAACAAGCTATCCGTTTTTTGTCTCAAAACATAAATCCTCTGAGTGCGAATCTTCTCTCTGAGATGATGGAACACGGACCCCTGACTAAAGAACAGATAGCTGCGAACGTAGAAAGACAGCAGCTATATGCGAGGCAAGAGTTTGCAGGATACATAGATAAGATAAAAAAAGGAGCCTCTCCTGAAGAACTCGCAAAGATAAAACTATTGGAGGCTGATATCAATGGCATATTTGATATAGCACAGACACTTGGCCCCGATAGCAGCGATGAGTATCGGAACCAGGTAATGCAAAACTTGCAGCACTCCCTTGAACAACTAAGACAGAAGCTCGAGGAGTAATCCTTGTACGATAACTACAAAGAATGCGTAGACCTATCATCCTCCCTTGAAGAGGATAAGCATCCTTGGTATCTTGACCGCTATACTGATGTAGCTCCTCTGCAAGGGGGTGTCGTATGGAAGAGCAAAATGAACGACTTCCGTGACATAGAAGCCCGTCGATGGGAAGCTTTGAACGTACACCAAAGGCTTCTGAACGGTAAATACCGTGAATTTACAGAAGAGCTTGAAAAATGTGGCCAGGCCTACGCTCACTTTAGAGATGGTAAGGAACTCTCAGACGGGCTCGTGAAGATGGAGTACACCGCTTGCGAAGGAGTCGGCGGCATATCTATAGGGGGGTGGTTCGAGGATCCCTCCGTACAGAAAGCTCAGTACGGAGAACTTGAGGAAATGCCTACTCTGTTGACTAATGATGTCCCTGTAGAAGCTCGTAAAATAGCCCAGGAGCGACTTGAGAATGGAGAAGGTCCTCGAATCAGTCTGCGTCAAGACCTCTACGACTTGTATCTGTCCAATGATCAGCGCTCCCGCCACATCTACTATGTACGCGGCGTGTGTGATGAAATAATGTATAGGGTCATTCACGAGAGGTATAGCCAGTACATTCGAAAATGCCCCCGTTGGCAGCAACACTTTATCGATGTCATCGCCAACGGGCGTAAATACGTCTACGCATACCACAGACATGACGATCGTGATAGTGGGTACGGACTTTCTCTCCTACGTACTCCTGAAGATGGAGGCTATGTCGAGGACTTCGACACAGGACAGTACGCCTCGGAGCACCTGCCCAATGTTTGATGGGACTTCTTTTAAAGCACCTAACCACCGTGGGCTTCTATGAGGACTTTTAAGACTATCCGCCAAAGGCGGATAGTGTCTCAAGGGGATCCAGCCCGAGCCCTTAAATCTTTTAAATTTAAACATAGAAGTACAAAAATACTTTTATGTTTAAACTTCTCCTTCCTAAACTTAGTTTAGGTCAAATGGAGTTTTGTTAGATTAAAGCTTTTTATTTATACAACCAGCACTTTCAGCCTTGAAGTATAACTTTAATCTATATTAAATATACTATTGTGCCGAACTAAAATAAAAATTATCTTTTATTAAGTTGTTCGCTTTCATCCCACGACTAAAGTCGTGGGCTTTCCCGCTCACTTTCGTAAGGAGTTGTAAAGAATGTCGAAACGTGAAAAGAAGCAGTTGCTGAATCTGAAGATCTCTGAAGCACGTCGGATGATCTATGATGATTCATTTTCACACAGACTAAAGGAACGACTACGGGACAAGATACGTGAGTATACAAAGCAACTCAGTGCGCTCTAGAGTTACCAACAACGGTACTGTCGTCATCAAGGTCTTCCCTGTACGGGCTCAGGGAGAAGTTTGTATCAAATGTTTGAAGGACACTGAGAAATCAATACACCATGTTGTACCTTCGATCTATACAAAAGTTTTACTCCCTAACGTAGTGATAACGCACAACACTTTTAACATGTGTTGTGCTTGTCACCACGACTATGAATATGATATCACTAACAGCGCTCATAAGTATCGTGCTGAGCTGGCGGAACTCTACATACCTAAGTCCCCTGATTATCTCTTAAACAACGGTGTCCTCATGCGTAGTTGCCATCAAAAGCTCCATAAGGCACAGCTGTATGCGCTACCAATGTATAAACATCGAAATGTGCTCCCCGAGGACGTACGCACCCAGTTCAACGCTTTCCTTCGTGATTTCTTTGAAGGAGATTACACGGATGAGGATCTTAGGAAACTCTTGAATAAATCCTCAAATTATCCTATAAAAGCTGGGGAGATGGTGGTCCGGCAGCTCAGAGGACAACAACAGCTTATAGATTTCTGCGCTGGTTGGAAGGCCCATTTCCTGTCAGGGATAGGCTTAACAGAGAAAGAAGCCATTAAACGGGGGCTCAAAAAAGGTTGTAGATTTGTTGATTATGGCTACCCCTAATCGTATATTTCTGAATCAATGGGTTCTGACATAGAGCCCGGTACAGACGCCACTACAGAACCTACAACCACTACAGAGGAATGACTCATGGGCCAACCTGTAATAGTTGATACAAGTGTCATAGGACACGGAGAAGAGGGCATAGAGTCTAACCGTATAAAACTCCGGTATGTACCAATACCTGATTACAAGGCCTATTTTATTGCCAATAAAATAGGCAACCCTGAGTTGGAAGATCACCTCAGTACTGAAAGACCAGAGTAGTACACCATTCTCTAAAAGGAGAGAAGTATGACAGAACAAGGATATGAGTACGAAGTAGTGGACGAAAATCGTACTAAGGCGGAGGAGCAGGTAGAAAAGGCTGAAGAGAGTACGACAAAAGCCATTGCGCCTATTTTTAACGTCGACAGGGCGCGCCATCATCTTATGGCAGACAAAGAGCGTGAATATTCTGAACGGGCTCGAAAAGAACTTGAGTTAGAGGAAGAACTTGGCCTTAGAAATCAGGCCGGGCTAACTCAAGAGGAAATTCTTCAGAAGGACATTGATGAGCTGACGTCCTCAAGAGATTTTTATGAGGTAGACTCAAAGATATTGGCACGTCTCTTTGGAATGCGGGGACTTAAGAAAAAGTGCGACATGCATAATCTCCGGGAATTTATCTCAGTGACATACAGGGCCCTGAAATGGGAGATGCTGCTTTTAGGCGTGTCTGTAGCACTTACGGTTGGCCTCATCGAAGCGTGGAGGGGATGTTATGACCTTATGGCTGCATCAAGCCTAGATGTGTATCACATTATAGGTACCATTTTGGTAGGTGCCGCGGCGTTCACCGGATTTTGTTTTTTAGGATACCGTCTCTGTAGCGGAAAACACTTCGAGTATGAGTTCATGAAAGTCGAACTTCGGTCAGAAGACTTAGTCCAAACTAGAGTGCGCATACCCTATGGCGCAATGCTGAAGACCGCAGAGGCAAAGCGTACTGAAATTTTTACTCAGTTCGGACTCGTACGCCCGGAATTCAAAACTCTCAAGACCGAAAAAGGGTGGGAGCCCATTGATTTGCGAAGAGCTCTTCCGACCGACCCGGCTATCGTTGGGCATACTGAAGATGGCCGTCAGTTTTTGATTGTCTATTGGGATATTGAGAAAGATCGTGCTCGAGTCCTCCGCAATATCGCTCAGTTCAAGAAGCATAAACTTAAGAAAATATAAGCCGTGTTCAAAGTACGGTGTTGAGAGGGGGAAGGGCCCGACCTTCGGGTCGGGCCTTTGTTTCTAAAAATGAGGAAACAATGCCACGAAAAACGAAAAAAGTAAACAAAAGTAAACAAGGATGCGATTTCGACCTTCTCCCGTATCCCTACAGCTTCACGAAGAAGTCAAACCTTCAAGGAGTCTCAGTACTGCAGCCGATGTGGATGAACAACCAGCTTGTACAGCTTGTCATCGACCCGGCTAAAGCAGAGCTTGAGATACGATGCTATGGTTGCGGGCACCATATCAAAACTGTAAGCCTCAAGACTCTCTGAAGAGGAGGAAATATGGGCTATTCTATTGCTATAAGAGCCGCCAACAAAACGCTAAAGAAGCAGATGAAGAGCTTCATGGAGAACAACTACCGGAAGCCCCACGAACTCTTGGGCAAAAAGAACGATTACTCCAGGTTCACGGACGACCCCTCCTACGACAGCCACAAACGGGCCCTGGGTTTTGATTTCAATGCGAGTGGTCTCGAGCGCGACTACATCTTCGCCGTCTGCCGTTGGATGGCTTTGAAGATCGGGGAGGTAAGCTCTCGTTGGAAGAAACTCGGGAAAGCCGTACCGTTTACTGTCTACGACGGTGGGAAGACCAATGATGACCGATGGCCTGTACTCGTGAAAAGCGAATGGGAGAGCGTAGTACCGGACGACCTCGCTTGGTGTTTGGTAGAGTCTACAGGCTTTCAAAACCGGTACGACCATTACAGAGGCCTTCCGCTTGAGTATGGGGAGAGTGAAGAAGACGCCATCAATAAGATGATCGAGGCGGAAAGCGTCCTGTACGGAAAACCAGTAGAGGAAGTTACCAAGACGATCGAGAATGAGCTACAGCGCCTTGACGGCCTGTGGAAAAAGCACGCGTAGGTAGCATGGAACAAAGCACCAAAAAAATCACCAGCCTAACGTTTTTAAAGGAACTCTATGACTCGAGCCAGGGGCTACCACAGTGCCATCCGAGTGTATTAGAGCTCCTGAACGAGGAAGAGCGCGCAGCCGTCGATGTCCTCTACTGGTTAAGAAACCGACACAAGGGAAAAAAGCGTGGAGAAGCTTTAAGTGCTGCTATACGTACAATGACCTATACCGGTCCGAAAGGCGTTTATGACAAAAAAGGGCGATGGTACGCCATAGGGCTTGAGGCGTGTGACTACGATCAACACGACACTTTCGGGGTGATCTGTGGTGACTACAAACACGTCTCCGACGATCCAGATCAAAAGCCCAAGTACGACCATTTTGCATCCAGGAATCACTGCCGCACAAGACAGCACCTTGGCTTTCTCGTTAAATATCGTAAAGTGTTCGTAGTGTACAAACTCATAGACCCCCTCGATCTCGCTTTGATGGTAGGAGCACTTCAAAAAACAGAGTACCCACTTCTCTTACAGCACCACAGACCAATCATCCGGGATTTTGCCCAAGACTGCCTTTCTGGGAAATTTTTTTCGCCTACGGAGCCGGTTTCAAGTTGAAACGCTTCATCTATGAGGTTTTACAATGCGTAAGCGCCCCCGTATCAAATACACGAAAAAGCAAATGATCTTGCTGGCTCGAGAACTACAATCAAAGGGCTGGAGCCAGGGCCAGTTAATAGGCTACAAGCTAAAGCAATACTACAAAAGGAAGAAGAACTCTCTATTAGGGATCACATGGTATAGTCGATCTAATCGATCACTTTGGTATCCAAATCCTGAAGAATTTATTCGATTAAGATTCCTGCCCTTATACAGACTGATATACTGTACTAATCTTGAAGATGTCCCTCTTTATCTAGGAAAACCTAAAGAGTCATTAATGCTTATATCTGCTGAGTGGAGGCTTAAGATCGGGAGATGAGAAAGTACTTTATAGACATAGTTTAAGATAGTATATTATATATGTGCTCGACAAGAGAGTCGTATACAAGCCTTCTTTATACTGATAGAATGCTGGTCTTGAATAACTCCAGACTTTAGTTAGAGAGTAGAGAAAATGGCAAAAATCAAATCTCGTAGGGTGGCTGACAATTCCAATGGTGGTTTCACAACGACTGTCGAATACCATGTCATGCACCAAGCTAACGTGGAAAAGAATTCAAATAAGTTCTTCTGCCTTGAACTTCAAAAGCACCCTGACGGAAGATACCGTGTCTTTACGCACTACGGAAGGCTCGGTATCACAAACGTGTACGAAGTACGGGACGAAGCAGATGGTAGCCCCATCTACGACGAGAGTATCGCGCGAGCAGAGTTTGAGAGCATCCATAACAAGAAGCTCCGCGGCAAAAAAGACAAAGCTACAGGAGAGAGGCTGCGCTACGTCGACGTGGAGACCCCCTCCCCGACCGTAGGCTCGGAGAATATCCGCGGTAAAACCACGATGACGAAAAAAGTGACGAAGAAGGCTGCAAACATAGACACGTCTTCCTATGACCCAAAGATAGCTAAACTACTTGACCAGCTCATCAAAGAAAATATCCACAACGTCACTACGCATACAAACATTAAGTACACCACTAATGGTTTTGCTACAGAGCTTGGCCCAGTGACTCCAGAGCACGTTGATAAGGCGCGCAAAATACTAGACGAGCTTCGTAAACTAATGGGTAAGAAGGGCAAAGCAAACCCCAGCAATAAGGACGTGCAGCGTATAAACTCTGCTTTTTTCTCTCTCATCCCAAAGCCTTTTTCGATGAGGATAAGCGCCAATGATATGATCTTGGACGCGAATCAGTTACTTGCAGAATACGATGTTTTGGATCAGTTGGCCACTGGAGTTCAGATGGGCTCAGCTATGGGTGGTAGTGTCAGCCAACGAATGGATGCCCTTGGTACAGAGATAGAGTTCTTAGAAGACTTGAAAGAAGTTAAGCGTATCAAGCACTACATCCGTGAGAGTAAAGCATCAAATCATCGAGGTAGTGATGTGTGGGACTATGACCCTGTTGCTATCTATCGTATTAAAATTCCTTCTGAGAGAACGAGATACGAAAAGGTCTTGAAAAAATATGGGAATGTTCAGGAGGTATTTCACGGGAGCGCTAACGCAAACTGTCTCAGTATACTAAAGGGAGGTTTGATTATTCCTCCAAGTACGGCGGGTCATGTAACCGGTCGATTATTCGCCGACGGAATCTATGGCGCAAACAATAGCACAAAAAGTTTGAACTATTCGATTGGGTACTGGGGTGCCTCAAGAAGTAGATATGGAAACGCTTTTCTTTTCCTCGCTGATTTTGCTATGGGGAAGACACGTCATGTGTATGACACGACGCCCGGGGGTCCTCCTCGAGGATTTCACAGTATTTGGGCACACCGTAAAAAATCGGGTTCATACGGAGGGCTGTACAATGATGAGTTGATCGTGTATTCCTTACCTCAATGCACACTTAAGTATATTGTTGAGATGAGAAGACGATAGCACCAAGCCGGTTGTACTCGGAGACTAAGTTAATAATTTTTAGTGAAGGAGTTTTTCATGGCTAAAGTAGCGATACGCCCTATCCCAGATGCTACGAAGCTAAAAATCCGTCTTCTGCACGATCGTGGGTGGTCTTCAAAGAAAATTCAAAAGCGCTTCCGCAACTACACAGTTCGGCAGATTGGCGCACTGCGCGGGTGGATGCGTCGCGGTGGTCTCCGAAATAGGAGGACTATATGAGCGTGAATTCTGGTTCTGCACGAGTGAGATTAGGAGAAATTCTTAATGGATTGTTGAATATGGAGAATATAATAGGACAGTATCGTAATGCGGCTTATATGATAGACCCGGAAGCCATATACCGTTACCCGGCGGATGAAGACGCAATCTCGTGGGTTCTAGTACAGTTTTTAGGTGGGGAAGTATACAATTCATATGACGGCGGTTTACATTTGCCCGTATTTGAATTTGAGGTTCTTGCAGCATCTCATCCTATACACTATACTCCATATACGCTCCAACCGGATGAGATCTTAAACACAAAAGTCGTCAAGTTTGAGGAGTTACCTCTTTATGTAGGTGCTGTTGTGGTAACGGATGCATTTAATGAACTCCTAGAAGATG
>WJJK01000317.1 GCA_014729705.1 Candidatus Altarchaeales archaeon
CCGCAGTTGGTGGGGGGAGCAAGATATAACACGCCTTTCACGGAGGTGGCTTTAGCCTGTGAGCTGGGGAAAACACATAGCATCTCCCATCCACTCGCAGTATTCTCACCGTATGAGAAACATGACCCACGCAGTATGGGCCGCACGGAATACACGCCCAACCCCAAGGACTATCAATACGACCCCGAAAGAAACTACATATTAGTTTATGAATGGGTGCCTGGAGTAAACGCATATGAAGGATTTAAGCAGGCAGGCAAGTCAAAGGAGGAGTTGGGGGAATTCACTTTAGATGTTTTCAAAAGCATGTGGGGTGCGGGATTCTACGTCCCCACCCATAAACCAGGAAACATCATGGTGGAATTAGATCAACAAAAACATCTTAAGAAAAACCCCGACGACACAATCAAGTACACGCTAGTGGACTTTGAATTACTGAAAAAAAGAGGATAGGTTAATCCGGTCGGGAATACCCGACGAGTATCAGGCGATTTCGCTTTGCTCAATCACCTATTCCTATGAGCTACTGAGTGAATACGAAGTATCTCAGCGCATAAACCGAGCTACCAATTGGTCCCGACGAGATTTGAACTCGCGACCCCCTGATTATCAGTCAGGTGCTCTAACCAGTCTGAGCCACGGGACCATATAAGTGTGTTTATTATGTTATTTTTTTTGTTTTTTGGTGAGTGGGTGAGCGTATGCGAATCCCGCTCAGCGCGTAAACCGAGCTACCGGTTTAGCCACGGGACCATATAAGTGTGTTGTTGGTGGGGATTCTTATATTTAGGAGGGTTTTTTATTTATAGTTTAGCTCTTTTAATGTTTTTTTTATTGGGTTTTGGTTATGCAGGAGAAGGATAAGGCTTTAAGGCGTCGTAAGGTTATGGAGACTTATTACGCTAAAACCCGGGGTAAGTTGAGTGCGCATAGGTTGGCTGAGAAAAAGCGTTTGAGGAGGGTGTGGGAGGAGAAACGCATAAGCAGGAGGAAGGCTGTGGATCGATTGCGGGAGAAGACCGTCAGAAAACTCCAAGACCTTTGACTAGTTCTATCGGTATCCTTCCACGTGTTCTTGTTGGGTGGTTTTTCCCCCGGTTTTCAGTCTTTTTATTCGGTTTCGCGCTGGACTGTGTTTAGGGTCTAATTCCACTACCTTCTGGTAGTCTTTTAATGCTTTCTTTTTTTCCCCCATGATTTCGTGTATGTGGGCTCGGTCGTAGTAGTAGAAGGGGTTGGGGTTGATTTCGATTGCTTTGTTGATTTCCTTCAATGAGGAGTGGAAGTCCTCCAGGTAGGCGTAAACTAATCCTAGTTCGTCTCGGGCGCGGTTGTCGTGGGGGAAAAGTTCCAGGGATTTCAGGAGGTGTTTTTTGGCGCGGCCATAGTCTCTAAGCCTTTCATAGGCGACGCCCATGAGGTAGTGGGCTTCCTGGCAGTGTTCATCCAACTCCGCCACAGTCAAGTAATCTTTTAAGGCGCGCACGTAGTCGCGTTTCAGGGAGTGGGTGTAGCCTCGCTCAAGATAAGCATCCAGGTAGTTAGGGTCTTCCTCCAGGGCTTGGTTGAAGTATTCTAGGGCTTCATCCAGTTTACGGTCCCTGCGGTAGAGCATGGCTTGGTTGAAGTAGGCGTCTGCGTTCAGGGGTCTGGGATCCGGATTCATTTTTCGAAGAAGCTGGTAGAGAGGTTTACGCATGGATTCAGTGGGGTGCAGGTGGTAGGCTTTCTGAGCGTATTTTATGGCGGAGTCGAAGTCGCCGATACGCTCAAAACAAACTGATAAGTCGCTTAAAAATTCCACCCTCTTTGGATCTTGTTTTAGGGCTTGAAGCAGGTAATCCACTGCTTGAGCGGGTTTTTTTAGTTCCACGTGGATTCTCGCCAAGCTATAGAGGGTGTCGGGGTTTTCGGGGTTAAGTTCAAGGGCGGCCTGTAAGTGTTTCAGTTGGTCGTCGTATTTTCGCCCCGGAATTTCGTGTTCACCGGTCATAATAAAAGTCAGTCCTCCTCGGGTTCTGCTTCCTCGGATTTCTTGGGGATCCTCAAGACCAAAAGAATTAGGAGGGTGGTTAAGGTGGCTGTTAAATAAAGTCTTGTGGCGACTGCCATTCCGATTGCCGCTGAAACCCACATGTCGGCTGCGGTGGTGATGCCGTGCACTCCCTTACCCTTATGCCTCCAGATCACGCCGACGCCGAGGAAGCCTATGCCTGACACTATCTGGGAGGCTATGCGCACGGGGTTGTCTGGGAAGACCTCAACAGAGATTAAGGTGAAAAGACAGCTGCCTAAGACAACCAGGGAGAAGGTTCTTTTACCAACTGATTTGCCGACACGCTCCCTCTCAAAGCCGATGATTAAACCAAGGATCGTAGCGTGGATGAGGGGCAGCAGTAAGGCTTTATCTATGAGGTAGCTGTCGATTGGGAAATTCATAATAATATATTTATTTGGCGTATTCAGGTAAAAAAAGGGTAGAACCCTGAAACAAGTCTGCGGGGTCAGATGAGGTATCCTAATTCCTCAAGACGGTTTAGGGTGTCGTTTGATACGGGGGCGGAGTCTGTGGGAGTGTATTGAGGCAGGTTCATCTGAAAATCCTTAAATTGTTTTAGGAGTTTGTCTCTTAACCCGGTTTTTTGTGCGGATAAATCGTTTAACTCAAGGGGGTCGTGTTCGAGGTTGTAGACTTCTGTTTCCCCTGTTTTCTGGTTTTCAATGATCTTGTAGCCTTCGACTGTCATCAATGATTTGTATGCTACGGTTCTAAAGCGGGTTTCAGTGTAGGCGGGTTTCCTTTTTTTTGAGAAAAGATTAATTCCTTCAAGGGTTTCAGGGGTTTTGATTCCAACCAACTGGGTTAATGCGGGGTATAGGTCGATTAATTCAACTGTTTTGTTGATTTTAATTCCCGGATGTCCTGGGACGTAGAGTATGAGGGGTACTTCAACCAACTCATTGTATACTGTTGCTCCGTGGTATAGGCTGCCGTGATCCAAGAATTCTTCTCCGTGGTCGGCGGTGAATACGATGATTGTGTTGTTAGATAACCCCATAAGGCTTAGGCGGTGGAAGAACACTCCTAAGGCGTCGTTTACGACCGCCACCTCCCCGTCATAAAGCCCCACCATACGGCATATGTCGCCTTCAGATAGGTTGGCGGAAACCGAGACATCGTATCGGGGCGGAGTCATAATCCTCTCCCTCGTCGTGTTCAGGGGGTGTAGGTTGCTGACGCAGTCTTTGGTGTAGAAATCCTGGTAGGGGCCGGGGGGTTCGTAGGTGTCGTGGGGGACTTGTAGGTGAATCCACATGAAGAAGGGTTTGTCTTTGTTGTCGTAGGTCCAGTTGGCTGCGTACTCCAGCACTTTGCCTGCTCGGAATACCCCCGGCAGCTCATAGAAGTACATGAATCCTTTGTTGAATCCGAAGTCGCTGTATAGGTTGGGGTTGGCTATGAATGCGGCGGTGTCGTATCCATTCTCGAAAAAGGTTTTCTGGATGAGGGGTTGGGAGTCGTCTATGAATGAATCCCGGGATTCAGTTAAGACCCCGTGGCTTGGGGGGTGTTTACTGGTCAACATACTCGCCATGGAGGGGCGGGTCCAGGAACACTGGGAATACGCGTTTTGAAAGACGTAGGAGGCGGAGGCTAGTTTGTCTATGTTGGGGGATACGTCGCGGTCATAACCGTAGCAGCCTAGATGGTCTTTGCGAAGGGCGTCAACGCTCACTACTATGACGTTGCATCCGGGGCACGTTACTTCCCCCATCCCCGGTTCAGCGGGATTATCCAGGCACATGCAGCATATTGTTGCGGCAAATAATACCGCTAATCTATAGGTGTTTTTTGACTTCATCGAGTGTGGGTTTGATTTTATGGGGGTTGTTCATGTAGGCGGCATCGGGGTATAGCTTGCCTAAGTGGTAGTTGACTGTAGCGTCCGGGTCCTTAAGTATGTGTCCCGTGGTAATGCAGACCACCTCCTCCTTTGAATCTATTACACCCTCCCGCCTTAGTTTTCCGGCTCCAGCAAGGGAGGCTGCTGAGGCGGGTTCGCATCCGATGCCAGAGCCGTCGATGACTGCTTTAGCGTCCATGATCTGTTGATCCGTTACCTCGGCTACGACGCCCCGAGTGTATTCAATGGTTTGTTTGGCTCGCCTCCAGGATACCGGGTTCCCTATTTTAATTGCGGTGGCAAGAGTCTCAGGATCCTCAACCGCCAAAAGATTTTGTGAATCGGAGGTTATTGTCTGGTAGAAGGGGTTTGAACCAGTCGCCTGGATTGCTGCAATACGCGGCACCTTAGAAATCAACCCTATCTCATAAAGTTCCTTGAAGGCTTTTCCGAAGGCGCTTGTGTTACCCAGGTTTCCTGCGGGAACGACAATCCAATCCGGGGGTTCCCACCCTTTTTGTTGGAGGATCTCGTATATAATGGTTTTCTGCCCTTCAAGTCGGAAGGGGTTGATGCTGTTTAAAAGGTACATACCCAGTTCATCGCACGACTCCTGCACTAGGGACATGGCTTTGTCGAAGTTGCCCTCAATCTGAAGTACTTTGGCTCCGTAGGCTAGGGCTTGAGCGAGTTTACCGTAGGCTATCATCCCCTCCGGAATGAAGACCACTGGAGTCAACCCTCCCATACTCGCATAAGCCGTCATGGAGGCTGAGGTGTTGCCTGTGCTTGCGCAGGCTACAGTCTGTTTACCCACACGCCTTGCCTCGGTGACTCCGGGGCTCATACCACGGTCCTTGAAGCTTCCAGTTGGATTCTCCCCCTCATGCTTTAAAGAGATGTTTTTTATGTCGCTGAATTCAACTAAATTAGGGTGACGGTATAGGTTGGTGTTCCCCTCAGGCCGGGATATGATATGCTTATCTTCTGCTAGGGGGTGGACTAGTTCCCTGAACCTCCAGATACCGCTTTGAAGGGGGAATTTCGTTGAACCCAGACGCTTATCAAAGAGGTTGGTGGAAAGGTTTTCCTTAAGATACTCTATGTC
>WJJK01000318.1 GCA_014729705.1 Candidatus Altarchaeales archaeon
CATAAGAATAACATAGGCATGTACTGGTCTGTTCATTGGAAGGAGATGAAAAAGCACAACTGTTTAGAAAAAACCCTGAAGCGCGTGGAGAAAATGCTCGACGCTGGGATACGTGTTTGGCCGACTTTGGTAGTTCACCCATCTTATTTTGGAGTCTTGGAAGAGATTCTTGAATCGACAGACAATTTGGGACTTACACTTTCTCTTTGTCGATATAGGATAGGACAAGAAAATCTTGCGGGACTTCAAGAGGAAGACGACATACGTAAGAAATACTCAGAAGACAAGAGAGTTTCCTTTAAGATATGGGATATTACTCCACAGTGTTGGGAAGTCTCCGGTGGTAAATGTTCCGCAGGCAAAAAACAGGTTATAATAGACGCTTGGTGGCGTATATGTACATGTCACGGAGACGGAGGGAGCGCTCGTTTTTTCGGCACTTTCCCGGAAGATATAGAGAGGCTGCAACTAACGACACCTGGAATATGTAAGGCAAGCAAATGCCCTTGTAAGCATTCTGTGTTCTATGGTGTGAATTCAAAGTTCCCGCATACATTTGAAGATATTTTGGTAGGTTGGGAAGAGTTTGTTAATGCGTAAGCAAGTCTATTTCTATCATGTGATGAAGACAGCGGGTACGGCTATTAATTTCGCTTTCTTTTCTTCGGCAGGAGCAAATCCGAAAGAAGTGTACAATATTCTTAATGAAAAAGAATATCACCAAATCAAAGGTTTGGTTTTTACTAGAGGTTTTGACCAGATATCGTCTAATAGATTTTCTTACGGATTCTCACATGAGCCGTTCTACAATTTCTCTCTTAATGAGAATGCTTTTACATTCACATGTTTTAGAGATCCCGCGGAGCGCGTCATATCTATATGGAATGCTCTCCTTACTCAGAAGAATAGAGGGAATTATCGTCCAGGCCACAAATGGCTTGGAAGTTCATTTTCAGAATTCTTAGATAACATACCAGAGCCTGTTCTAAACGGATACCTGTCGATGTTCTCTCGGGGTTTGTGTGTTGATGAGGGTTATGCAAACGTTTTGACCTGTGATAAGGTTCTACTTTTTGAAAGGCTTGAGAAGGATATTGTAGGATTGTCTCGAGCTACAGGGTGGCCCTTGTGCTTGAATCGTGTAAACGTTTCCGATGTATCTGAAACAATTTGCTCTATCGATAGAAAAAGGCTTTTCTTAATGCTTGAAAAAGAATACGATCTATACAATCGTGTCAGAGAGAAGGTTTTGCATGTGGGACAATAGCATACTGAAGGAAATCATAAGACACTCAGATAGCGTTTTAGATCTTGGGTGTGGTAACAAAATGTCCTACAACGGTCTCGTCTGTAGAAAGTACGTTGGTGTGGATATTTGGGAAAACGCGAGGGCAGATGTGATGCACGATCTTAGGCACATTCCATATCCTTTCGACAACAAAAGCTTTGACGTCGTCACTGCTCTTGATTGCATAGAGCATTTGGAAAAAGATGAGGGAAAAAGAATGCTTGAGGAAATGGAGCGTATTGCAAGGAGAATTATGGTCATCTTCACGCCGGAGGAGTTCAGAGACAACAGAGAGAACGTGTATAAAGAAGGTCTGTGGTCTACGGGGAACACATACAACATACACCATTCTCTGTGGAGCACTAAGGATTTTGTTGGTTGGGATACTCTTACGTACACAGACCCTGGTTATCTCTTTTACAAAAAAACGCTATGAAAAAACTGCTCATATTCTGTTCTTCTTGGATGTACCAGAAACCTGTGGTTGATGGCTGGGACGTCTATTGTAACATACAGGAGGACGACCCACGTTTCTCATCAGTGTCTAAGTTCGACGCGCGTTACGTGAAGGCGATACATGATGTGAGGCCTGACTTCGTAGTTGCGGTAAATGTGGGTTGTTCTGAGCAGGCATTTGACCGTATGGTGAAGCCTAAGAAATACGGTACGAAGTACATCTCGTGGAGCACAGACTCTTATAGGCATGCAAAACGCGTGTTAACAAGCGATATCCATTTATCTAGTATCCCGGACGCCACGTTATCTGAAGAGGACAATTTTGTGCCCCTGTTTTTCGACGCGCAGTACCCTTCAGTTCCTTTCGTGGACAGGTTGCATCACTTAGGCATTCACTGTAGGCGGTATGACAACGAAGACAACTTCAGGCAAAGGCACTTAGACGATGTTCGTCACGCTGTGGGCGACAAGCTATATCTGAAGCAAGAGAATATTCCCCCTCTCGAATACATCAGTGAAGCTGCTACGTTCAAGTATGGGCTTAACATAGGAACGTATCACGACGGCCTTCCAAATTTCAGGTCCTTCGAGTTTGGTTCTTTGGGTGTGATGCCAGTATGCTCTGATATCAATCGGAAGGTCTTAGAGGATCTGTTTGATGAGCACATACGTTTTTACAATAAGGTTGATGAGATACCAGGTATAATACGTACCTCTTACGATGAAAGAAAAATGGTGAAATTTTATCGAGAGAGGCACTCATTCGCGGCTAGATTGTCGCATATCTTCAAGTTCTATTTTGACCTCAGGTTTGAGAGCATTGTATGATTGTGTCATACAAGAAGAATTTTGCATTTTTCCATAATCCACGAACAGGTGGAACTTCAATAAGAGCAGTGCTGGCTCCCTATGCAGATGTCGATCAACGGATTAGTGCTCCGCACTACATGCCCGCCACTGTGAGGGATATAATAGGATTAGAGCAATTTAAGTGTCTCTACAAGTTTAGCATCGTTCGAAACCCTTGGGAAAAGCTTGTTTCCAATTATCATTACGCACGAGGTAATCCTGAACACTACGAATTTGATATAATGCAAGGCATGTCTTTTAGTGAATTCGTGATTTATTTCGTAGAGAAGAGAGCTAAGACACAACATCAGTTTCTTTCGGGGGAAGACGGCGAGCTTCTGGTTGACTACGTAGGACGTTTCGAATCTTTACGCGAAGATTTTTCTCATGTTTGTCAAGTAATAGGAATATCCCCTGTTCTTCGACATCTGAATAGTGTTGAGCATGGGAAATACGAAAGCTATTATAATTCTGATACGCGTGCTTTAGTTGAGCGCTATTTTCAGAAGGACATTGCTCTGTGGGGATATTCTTATAGGAGCTGATGGATGTATTTCTTAGTGAACGATGAAAGACGGTTTTTTATGGGATGGTCTGCGAAAGCAGCGTGCACTTCGATAAAAATGTGGTTTTGTTGTGTCTCCGACATAAGAGCATATAGAAAGAATGTGCATAGCGTATTAGGTTACGGACATAATAAATGGACAGATTTGCATAGTCGAAAACCTGAGACTTTTCAAGACTATAGAAAATACATCATCATAAGAAATCCATACGCCAGGCTTGTTAGCGGTTATGTTGATGTATATGTGAAGAATCTCAGGAGTAGAAAACCATGGAAAACATTTTCAGACTTTGTACACGCTCTTGAGAATGACAATAAGTTTAAGGCTGTCGATAGGCATCATTTTGTTCCACAAACGGGGGAGTACTTCAAAAAGATAAATGACTCCGTTAAGAAATGGGATAGAGTAGTATGCTGTACTGATCTGAATTCTCAGATAATAGAAATCAACAAAGAGATAGGTGTTGACTGTCATCTCTTAATACATAACGCGACCTTCGATAAGAGGTTTTCACAGACACCCATTCCAGCTTACTCTATGTCAGATAAAGAAATCTTGAGGTACAAACCCAGCTTCCCGTGTTTTTACAACGAGGAGCTATCCCGAGTGGTAGAGAAGGTGTATGCCTCTGATTTTGACTTTTTTTCCAGTCAAGGATTTCACTACAGCTCAAAGGATATGTGATGTACAGTACGTACGAGAGCGTGCAAAAAAAAGTTGAGGCAATATTCGGGTTCATGATGGAGGGGCAAGAGAAAGCTCTCTTCAACTTGGTAAAGTCTATTCCTAAGAATGCGACAATAGTGGAAATCGGGAGTCTTGCTGGGCGTTCTACCGCGTCTTTGGGATTTGCTTCTTTAGGTAGGGGTAATGTCGTGTATGCTGTTGATGTCTTTGAAAGTGACCTTTCTCATTTTAGAAAGGAGCTTCCGCGGGATTACTTTGATGTTTTCCTGAAGAACATGCATAAGAATGGACTACATGAAACAGTGATCCCTCTGCGGAGAAGATCGGAGGAGGTTGGGGCTTCGTGGGGATCTGCGTATGGACGGAAAATTGATCTCCTCTTCATTGACGGGGGTCATGAGTACGAGCAAGTGCGGTCCGATTTTGACCTATTCTTTCCGTATGTTTGCCCGGGAGGCATTGTAGCTTTACATGATATAGGAGAACATTGGAAGGGTACGTGGAAATTATGGAACGAAAGAAAACACCTTCTCAAGAATGTAGAGAATGTTCACTCATTGTACTGGGGGAACAAAAAAACGTAGTGCCGTAATATTCACAGAACAGACAGTATCCTGCGGGAAGAAAATATGCCTCCAAAACTAAAAGAACTAACCTTCTTTGACACAGCCAACAGAGGAGCCTGTTTGTGTATGGCATAGAGATACAGATTTTAGGGTACCAACGCAGTGGTCTTCATGCAGTTGCCAATTGGATCATGGGGCTCTACGACACCGCAGTTTATAAGAACGATGCGGGTGTGAATGTTTATGAAGGAATATATTCCCCGGTTCTTTACGAAAATGGGGTACAGGTAGGAACCTATTCAGAGTACCCTAAGGCACAAGCGGTACTGATAGGGCATGAGAGCGGTTCTGTGAAAGGGATCAAGAATTATCTGTCCCACGAAGCATACCTCAGCTCAAAGCGTACATGTGCGTCGAGGCACGGAGCTGCACAATTTGCGGAAGATACGGTTCTTGTGTACAATGTGCGTGACCCGTTCAATAGCCTGGCAAGTGCCTGGAAGTTCTTTCGGAAGAAAGACAAGGTACTTAACTTTTCCAGTCTCTGGCTCGAGTATGCTCGGGAGTATGTGGGAGAGACGGATCACTTGAAGGACCTCCCTCATATGTTCGTGCTCTTCAATAAGTGGCGCTCCTCAAAAGAATACCGGAGAAAACTAGCTCGTCAGCTTGGGAGACCATTCAACGACCGCAACCTAAACAAAATGCTGGGATATGGAAGCGGTAGCAGCTTCTCAGGCACCACGCATCAAAAGGATGCCAGCAAACTGGACGTTGAGAATCGATGGAAGACATTTGAAGACGACCCTTTCTATAAAAGCATCTTCGAAAAACAACCCGAAATAGTCAGGCTGTCAAAACGCGTTTTTGACTTTGTACCACCACCTTTTGAACACCTGCTATGATACCTGTATTTAGACAAGATAATCTGATAGAAGCCCTGCCCCGTATAGAAGCGGCGCTGGACTCTGGCTGGGTCGCAGCTAACGGTCAATACGTCGATGAGGCAACAGAGAAGCTCACTAAGCTCCTAAATGTCTCTGGCGTAATCCTCGTGAATAGCGGTACGGCTGCCATGCACTTGGTAAGTAAGGCCGTACAATACAAGTACCTTGAAGTGGAGTACATAGTAGTACCCTCATGTGCCAGTGTGTACGCCTGGAATCCATGGCTCTATGACAGTAAGTATAAGCTGCTGCCAATGGATGTAGACCTTGATACGTGGAACATAAATGCAGATCTACTAAAGTATGTCCTTGAATCGGGCTACTGTGATAAGAAGGTCGCTGTATGCGCTGTGCATACTTTAGGGGGCGTCATGGATGTCCCCAACCTTAGGTACTGCCTTCCTGAGACAGTATTCGTCGAGGATTGCTGTGACTGCTTCCTGGGAAGCTACGCTCATGGAAAAGTTGGGACACAGTCACTATGTGGAGCGTTCTCGTTCTATGGGAATAGCAACGTAACCGCAGGAGAAGGCGGGGCGCTCGTCACTAACAATGATGAGGTATATGCGCATCTCTCACGGACAAAGGGAAAGTGCTTCGTAGAAGACCCCACACTGCCTACTCTACTGGAGTACAATTACTCCATGACCAATTTACACGCAGCAGTCTTATGCGATCAACTTGGACGATACGACGAACTATCCCTTGTTAAGAACGCGGTACACAACACCTATCGTGAGATCCTGGCAGATGTCGAGAACGTGTCCTATCAGAAGGACACAAAGTGGCTCCGGAATGCGAACTGGACATTCGCGGTTCGAATCAAGTACTCGAAGGGTCCCCACGAGGCACGAGAATTCCTCGCCTCTCGAGGTATAGACTGCAGGCCCATGTACCAGAGCATGTACTATTATGACCATCTCAGGCAATATACGAAGCCCAAATACGAAAGAAACGCGCGTATCCTGGCTCGTGAAGTCATCGTACTTCCCAGTTACCCGGGGCTGTCGTGTGCTGAGATAGAATACATATGCTCCGTGGTCGAGGCGTACGCCCAGAAATGCGAAATGGAGATGAGAAATGGATAACTGGATCAAAGACGACCTCTACAGGTCAATCCTCGAGAATGTACCTATCGCCTGTGTTGACATATGTATCGTAAGAGACGGTAAAGTGTTGCTTGTAACACGCAAGGACGCTCCCGCGAAAGGACGTCTGTGGGTACCTGGGGGAAGGGTACATAAGGGTGAGACACTACGTGATACGGCTGTACGGAAGGCCAAGGAGGAAGTAGGCCTGGAGTGCCACGTAGGCCCTATCATACACACAGCAGAGACGATCTTTGAAGATGGCCCTTATGAAGGAGTGACCGTACACTCTATAAACACAGTTTTCTTTATGTATCCCAAATCTGTCCACCAGGAACCCAAAGTAGATAAGCACCATAGAGGGTGCACCTGGGTGAGCTCTATACCACCAGACCTGGATAAGTACGTACGTGACTGTTTAGCAGCTACAGGACTGGATTATTCGAAAGAATGCTTCCCTCTCAGAGAATATGACCTCCGCACACCTCCTTATGACAAAGATAATCTAGAATATTGGGATCGACTGCCATGATGAATAAAAAATCCAAGATATATG
>WJJK01000319.1 GCA_014729705.1 Candidatus Altarchaeales archaeon
CCCATAGGTATGGGAAAACGGTGCCCATCATTGTTTCTGGGTGGTTTCATGGTTTGAGATTAGTTTTCTGCCGGCGGTGGGACATATTATTGATGAGGTGACTGAGAGTATTATGAGCATGGAGAATAGTTCTTCGTTTAAATATCCAAGCTCCAGCCCTATTTCAGCGGCTGCGATTATTAGTGAGAGTTGTGTGGCGTGCAAAAAACCCATCGCAACGCTTTTTCTGAGGTTGAATCCACCGTAGTAGGATGTTGCTCCTACGCCGACTACTTTGGCTAGTATGCCTACGAAGACTATGGCAATCAGGGCTTCTATGTTTTTTAGGTTTGAGAATACCGCGGGTAAGTCGACTTCAGAGCCCACAATTATGAAAAAAAGCGGTATGAAAAACCCGTAGCCGAAGCCCTCCAACTTAGTCTGGAGTATGTGGCGCTCATGAGGTAGGAATTCATAGATAAGCAGCCCGGCAATGAATGCTCCAATAACCGAATGAAAGCCTAATCCCTCAGAGACTACCGCCAACAAAACGATGACGGCAAACGAGAACCGCACGCCCTGTTCACAGTGTGATTCCTCGCAAATCCATTTCTCCGCTTTTTTAGCTACACCCCCGCGTTTGATCGCCCAAGGAGCAATAAAAAGCAGCACTATGAATAGGGAGGAGTAGAAGAAGGAAAGCGTGAGGTCGCCTTGCATATAGGATATTGAAAACGAAAGAAGAAACATGCTGGCTATGTCAACCAGTATCGCCGAACCCAACAAAATATTGGAAAAACGCTTATCCCCCCTGAATTCCCTTACCAAAGGCACTATGACCCCCAGAGACGTTGTTGAAAGAACAGTGCCCATAAGCAGGGGGTGGACGCCAACGTAGGAGGATATCGCCATCCCAGCCAAGAAGGGAGTGATTATGGAGAAGACGGACACCCGCAGGGTGTGGAGTATATTCCCCTTAAGGGATTGGAAGTCCATTTCAATGCCTGCTAAAAACAAGAGATAAACCAATCCAAAAGACTTAAGGAACCCTGTTGTCGGGTCGTCGGGTATGATATTCAAAAACGAGACCCCAAGCAGTATACCAAATAGAATCTCCACAACTATGGCTGGGATCCCGATTCTTTTCGCAATGGAGGGGCTAGCCAATACCGCGAAGAATACGAACAAAAGAGAATATAAAAGTTCCACCTACCATAGATGGTATTCCCAAATTAAATATAAAACATTAAACGCATGCAAGCAGTCAATCAGATTATAAACGCATACTCCCATGTTTCAAGAATTTATTCAGTGAATTCAAGTGGAGTGGTATAACGTCGGGGTTCAGGAGGTCTTAGAGGAACTTGGCTCATCCAAAGAAGGTCTGACTTCGAATGAGGCTTTGAATAGGCTAAAGCAATATGGGGAAAACAGGGTGGCTGAGGGCAAACCTGTGAGCAGACTCCAACTTTTGCTTGGACAATTCAAAAACCCCCTGGTTTACATGCTTTTATTCGCAGGCTTTGTGACTTTTCTCTTGGAAGAACATGTTGACGCCGCAGTCATATTCTCTGTCGTCGTATTAAACGCTTTTGTAGGTTTTTTCCAGGAATACAAGGCGGAGGAGAGCGCCAGAGCCTTGAAGAAGATGCTGGCCGCTAAAGCAACCGTTTTACGTGATAATAGGCGGGTGGAGATTGACATGTCGCAGTTGGTTTTAGGGGACGTGGTTTTTGTTTCACCAGGATCGCAGATTCCAGCGGATCTGCGTTTACTTGAGGCGGTTGAGTTTTCAGTTGATGAATCGGCTTTGAGCGGGGAGTCGCTGCCCGTGGAAAAAACAACAGAAAAGATGCAGGAGGAGGGCCTCATATCAAGTGACCAGAAAAACATGGCTTTTTTAGGGACGCATGTTGCCAGTGGCCGGGCAACCGGCGTTGTTGTGGCATCTGGATCAAACACTGTTATGGGCCGAATAGCAGAGGATGTTGGGGGGGTAGTCCCCTCACTCACCCCGTTGCAGAAAAACTTCAAGTCCCTGGCTAAATACATATCCATTATTACGTTGGTTGCATCCTCAATGCTTTTCCTATTCGGTTTATTGGTTGGAGAAAGCATCAGGGAGATGTTTAAAGTTATGATCGCAGCGTCTGTGGCAACCATCCCAGAGGGTCTGCCTATTGTAGTCACCATCGCCATGGCAATAGGTATTTCACGGATGGCCAGACGCAACGCCATAGTGAAAAAAATGCCTGCCGTGGAGACACTGGGTAGTACAACAATCATTTGTTCGGATAAGACTGGGACATTAACCAAAAATGAGATGACTGTGAAGAAGATGTGGGCGGGCGGGAGGATACTTGACGTTGGGGGAGACGGGTATAGCCTGGAAGGCCGCTTCCTAAACCACGAAGGCGAGGTAGTCAAGCCGGGGGGAGACTTTGAAACCCTCCTTAAGGTAGGAGTATTATGCAATAACGCGGGCTTACAGGATGGGGGAGTCATGGGGAAACCCACCGAAGCAAGTGTTTTAGTGGCAGCCGTTAAGGCGGGGATAGACCTGAAAAAAATAGTGGAAGAAAACCCAAGGACAGGCGAATACCCGTTTAGTTCAGAAACAAAAAAACAGATTACCGTCCATGAAACAGCAAAAGGCAGGATAGCATATTGTCTTGGCGCCCCCGACATAATAATTAAAAACTGCGAGAAAATACTTGTGGAGGGCGTTGAATTAGACCTCACACAAGAATATGTTGACAGAGTCTTATCCGAGAATTCCGCTTTCGCCTCATCCGCCTTCAGGGTCTTGGGAACCTCATACAAGAAAGTTGACGCCAACGATTCAGAGGGTGTGGGGGAAAACATGGTCTTTTCCGGGCTTTTCGCGATAATCGACCCCCCAAGGCCTGACGCGATCGAAGCAGTTAAAGGCTGTCGTAATGCGGGAATAAAGGTTGTGATGGTAACAGGAGACCATGTTGAGACTGCGACAGCCATCGCAAAAAAAATCGGAATCGGCGGGGAGAACCCTAAAGTTATGAGTGGCAGTGAATTAGCCGAGATTACAGACGAACAATTATTTGAGATAGTGGGGGAAGTGGACGTTTTTGCGAGGGTCACTTCAAAGCATAAACTAAGGATCGTACAACAATTGATGGAACACGGGGAGATAGTAGCCGTGACAGGCGATGGAGTCAATGACGCCCCAGCATTGAAGGCGGCCCACATAGGAATCTCGATGGGTAAAACCGGAAGCGACGTTGCCAAGGAATCATCTGACATGATACTCTCAGACGATAATTTCGCAAGCATATTCTTGGCGGTCAAGGAGGGCAGGGTGGTCTACAGCAACATAAAGAAGGTCACATTCTTCCTCCTGCCCACCGGGTTGGCTGCGATAATATCAATAATAGCGTGCATGATCATGGGCTTGAAGATACCTTATCTAGCTACACAGCTTCTTTGGATTAATCTTGTGACAAACGGGCTGCAGGATGTTGCTCTGGCTTTTGAGCCGGGGGAAACTCATTTGATAAACAAAAAACCCAGAAAACGCGGGGAAAAGATTATGTCCAAGATAATGGTCGAACGCACAATAATCGTCGCCTTCGTAATAGCTTTGGGGGTGTTGACGACCTACGTGATTTCGTTGAATAACGGGGATTCATTGGAGCAGGCGAGAACAGTGGCTGTGACCACAATGGTGTTATTCCAATTCTTCCACCTCCTAAACAGCCGGTCGGAAACAAATTCCATACTGAAAACCCAGCCTATGAGCAACCCCTTCCTATTC
>WJJK01000029.1 GCA_014729705.1 Candidatus Altarchaeales archaeon
ACGGAGGATAACTCAAAATCCCGGGAAAAAATTTCATGCGCTTTTTTTGCCTCATCCTCCAACCCGATGCAAAAAGCCAGACCCAGTTTTTCGTATTTCATTTTTTTGCAGAAAACTAGAAGCTCTTCAATGCGGGTGAGTTTCATGTAACCCTCCGCCTCGATTGAGGCTGCCGCACTCATCACATCCTTATTGATTTTTTTGTTGTATTCCCCCAAAACCTTTTTTTTCATGTTCGTGCAGTCTCTGCCACTGTAACAGCTTTTATCTTCACATACCGCGCAATTCATCTACTTTATTCTCCTCCAGCAGACGACAATACCGCCTTTCTGAATGCCAACGTATTCTGATTCTATTTTTTGTGGTGGTTGTCTCGAAAGGCATGTCGATCGCATGCTATGGACTCTGATGCCTTGGTGAGTTCTCCGTCAGCGTATTGTTTCAGGGTGTTCTCCACCGTCCCAGATGCGCCAACATAAACATCGATGCCCAGGGATTCAAACATCAGCACCGCCTTCCTACCCAATGAATTGCAGAGCATGATCTCCACGCCCTTATCATGCAGAAGTTGCGGGGGGTATCCTGAACCGCCCATATGGTGGCTGGTGTTTTCCACAACCCCGACCTCCCTGGTTTCTTCGTCGAATAGTGTGTAGGTGGGTGTTCTACCAAAGTGCGCACCCACTTTGTCTTCTAAGCCGCCGGATGAGGCGGAGGGTACTGCGATCTTCATCTTTCGCCCCCATCAAACTCCTTGATTGCTTTAACCACAAGCTGGGTGTACATTAGGGAGGGGCCGCCACCCATTAATGCTGCCACAAAGCAAGCCTCCATTATTTCATCCTCTGTTGCTCCGGCCTCCAAAGCCTGTTTCACGTGATGTGCGATACACCACCTGCAGTGGGTTGCAACAGACAATGCTATGCTGATTAACTCCTTGTTTTTATGTGACAACGCACCCTCCTTTTCAGCTGACTGCATGAAATTACCGAACGCCTTCATCTGGTTGGGGTACTGCTTACCTAAAAACTTTAGTGAACCATCCACCTCATCTAATACGTCTTTCATTGAATCCATTTTTTTACCTCCAACTAGTTTGTCCTCTTCTACCGCCAAATCCATGCCTGCCTCTGCCGAAATGATCATCTACTGTGGGGGCGTCAACCGAATTCAGCTTTCCATCTAAATATTTTTCTACCGCATCCTTGACTAGGCCTTGATACAGTATCATTTTCACGCCCGCCTGGGTTAATACAGCGGCTGCGTTAGGCCCGAAGTTCCCTGAAATAACCGCATCAACTTGTTTGTCTATGATAAATTGAGCGGCTCGTATGCCTGCGCCCCCGCCTGCAGCAAAGCCGGGGTTATCCTCAACATACGTGTCTTTGATTTCGTTTTCGCTGCACTCGATTACTGTGTGCCTTTGGCATCTGCCGAAAACAGGGCAAACGCTGTCTTCTAATCCTCCGTTAGTCGTTGAAACAACAATTTTCATAACTCACTCCTTCTGCTTTAAGATCTTGTAAGTTTTGTGCCGCATTTCGGGCAAACCATTTTTTTACAGGGCAGACCTCGTTTATGCGGGAGTTTATGTCCACACTTAACACAAAAACAATATGGGGGTCCTCCCGGTCCGCCTCCACGCATACGTCCCAGTCCGCCCCTGCCAGGGCCCACTGTTGGCCCGCTTCCATCTGCATTAGGCATGTTCACTCCCTGTTTCTTAAATCATCTAACCGTCTTCTTATTCTGTCAAGCTGCCGGCAGATTACTTCCTCCTGTTTCTCAAGCAAACTTTCTTCATCCACTATGCCTTGATTAGTGGGGGGATATTTGATCGGATTCATCCTCCTTGCGTAGAACATGTTCCCACGTCCCCTTGCTCTACCTCTAAAACCTCTTACCGGGCTTTGTGGTTTGTCTATCTGTCTGCTCATCCAACGCGGAGTACACCATCCGCCGCGTCCATCTGGTCCGGTTCCGTCTCCTCGGGGCATTTCAGTTCACCTGCAATTTAATCCTGTCCTTCGCCGCCGCAATACTGTCCCTTATTTGCTCTTACCGCCCCCCCGGACCCGTCTTTTTTCGGTCCGGGCGTGGGGTAATGCTCTTTTTCTTCGTCGTCATCATACATCGTATTCACCTTTCTTTTTTGATTTTCTTTGACCCGCATTCCGGGCATGCTTCGGGTTTCTTAAGTGATTTATCTTGTTTCCATTGGTATTTGTCGTCTAGGCATCGAAATACTACTTCGCCGTCTGAGACGAAGTAGCCTCCTTTGATTTCGATTGCTTTACCAGATAGGAGGGCGTCAACTATTTTTTTCAACCCCGAGTTAAGCTCCCGCTGCATGGTTCTTCGGGAGACGCCCATGGATTCGGCTGCCCGCTCTCTTTTCATCCCTTCAAGGTAGACGAGTTTAAGTGCCTCAAGCTCCTCAACTTTAAGCTCCGCCTGTTCAAGCTCGGTTAAGGGGATTCCTCTGGGTTTGAAGTAGTTGACTTCAGGGATTTCACTTACTTTTCTTAGGCATTTTGGCCTGCCTTTCCTAGATTCAGAATCCATGGTGAGAATATTGCCCTAATGGGCAATAATATATTGACGTAGAACAAGTATATAAATGCCCATATGGGCGAAATACTCCTTATTTTTTGGCCTTATTCTCAACCTCAAGGACTAAGTCGGAAAAAGCCCCCACAGGACATAAATAAGTGCAAAAGCTTCGGCGCACAAAAAAAGACCCACCCAACAAAAAAAACAACAAACCCAAAGAAAGCGCCGAATAAACATACGCCGCCTTATAAGTATGAGACAAACCTAAAGCCAAAACCAAAACAGTGAATAATAAAACCACATACCTCAAATAACCCGCCTGAGCGGGTACGCTGACCCCAGAACCCCTGAAAACCTTGTCCTGAATCTGCCCCAGCGGACATAAACGCCAACACCAAAACCGCCTATCCAAGTTAAGCGCAAGAAAAACCGGGATGAAAGACGACCTATAAAAACCCCACGCACACTTACCAGGACATGCATGACAAAAAAGAAACGGCACCTTAAACCTGCACCTTAAAAAAGGCATAAGCCAGAGGGCTAGGAAAAAAATATAATAAAACGGCCTTAAATGTTTCACCCAACTCTTCTTCAACAACAAAAAAAAAGCCCCCAACAAAAGAAAAAACGCCGCAAACTTATACAGTAAACTAAAATGAAAAATATTCACCTGACCTGGGGAAACCCATATCCCCAAAAAGACTGAAACAAAAAAAACCATGAATAAGAACCCCTGTGAAACACGCATGGTAAATGAAAATAGGCCCGCCAGAGATATAAAAGACTGTTTCTGGGGGAAAAATAGTTTTATCTCCCGCCCCCCTGAAGTTAAACATGCAAGCACCCAGAATAGAGAGAAAAAGAGACGCCCTTGAAATCACAGTGCCTGAGGACAGGCTGCCTGCTATGCGGGAATTTCTCACAAGAGGAAACGCAGATTCAGTGAAAGCCTTGGGAATAGTGTTACATGAGTACCCCACATTAATAGGACAAGCAGAATCCTCAGGATCAAGCCTCAAAGGATTATTAAAAGCTGCAAAAGCCTATGCAGAATCAATCAGGATAGTGGGAGACCCAAGCAGAAGATACGACGAAAAACTAAACCAGGGTGTGGAAGACATTCCCGTCGCACTGAAAGGAGACAAAACAGGATTGGGATTCCTAGGTGGCCCACCCAGAAAGAAACCTGAAACAAAAACAGAAAACCCACAGGCCATGGAATATCCTCAAACAGAAAAAGCCTTTGAACACGAAAAATCAAAACAAAAAACACCTCAAGTGAAACAACAACTTAAACCCAAAATTAAAGAAACAAAAAGGCCGGAATACGCAGACCAGGTGGAGGCGATTTTAGATCGTGTTGAAGCCCGGGGAGGCAATAAACCGGTGATGGCTGAAGCCCTTCTTGCCCAACTAGCTAAACAAAAGAGTTGGGAGACACACGAAATGAGAAAATACTTGCTCGGCATTATGAAACCAGAAGACAAGCAGGAATACAAAAAATTCGTGGGATTAAAAGAACAAAAATAAGGATACGTGGTTTGCGGCCGTCGGGATTTGAACCCGAGTCACAAGCTTGGCAAGCTTGAGTGATGCCAGGCTACACTACGGCCGCATGAAGTGGTTTTATTTTAACACATTCAGATTATATAAAGCATAATTTAGTTGGGTGAATCTCTTTTGGCTGAAGAACTAGTTTACGCGGGTTTATTCTTTTTCTCGTTGGCTTTAACTTACGTTAGCGTGCCCTGGTTCATAAAAAAACTCAGAGAAGCAAGGATCACCGGAGCTGACATGAACAAAGAAGACAACCCCAAAATACCTGAAATGGGGGGTTTAGCCGTGCTGGTGGGATTCATATGCTG
>WJJK01000320.1 GCA_014729705.1 Candidatus Altarchaeales archaeon
CCGGTGTACTCCCCCTTGTACTGAACCCATCCGATGGAGACACCGCAGTGGTTTGCGAGGGCTTCCTGATCGAAAGATAGGGACATCAGAACTCCTCCTGAGGACTCTTCTACGGCCATGTTTCCCGGGCCTCTTCAATAACTTTCAGGAAAGGCTCCCACAAAGCTTCGAATTGAGCCCTGTACTCAGGCTGATCTTCCGGGAAACAGAGGTCGAACATGTTTTCCATTTTGAGGGGATCGGTCTCTCCTGTGATAATAGCCTCTATTGCCCTCTCAGCATACGCCGTCGCCTGAAGGCTGACCTTCCGGATCCCTTCCAACGCATGCGATGCCCTGATAATCAAATCAAGGCGGCGCTTTTGCTCCCGGCGTTCCTGATTCGAAAAGGACAAACGGATTCGACCAATCTGACCAGCGAGCACGAACTCCTGCAAGTTCATTCCTGACCCGAAGAAATTGTTCCCTGCTGGGTCCAACCACCCCTTCAGACGTGTTTTCCCCGGAGAAGGGGCCTCTTCGAAGGATTGGCGAAGCTGGTCTTGAGTGGCTCCGGTGACCTCAGCCAGGGAGAGAAATCTTTGTTCCCAGAGGTTTTCTTCGCTCATCGCGACATCACCGCACTCTCGAAGTTGGCTTTACACCCAAGGTCATCGGCCATCCGTTTGATTTCTTTTTCCATCACTCACACCTCTCCGAATTTCGGACAACCTCGCAGGCTTCCTCAAGCTCCTCTTTGCTATAAAAACAATCGATTACGTTATCCTTAACGGGATCGTTTTTGATCCCGTAGAAATCGACCAGACAAAATTCGTATTCTCCGCCGGGGTCGATCCTTTTGAACAACCCAACGGAACACCGTTCCCCCTCTTTTGGGGGAGATTTATCTATGCAGGAGGGCAGAAAGGGGGTGAGTACCAACAAGAAAAACAGAAACTTCGACATTTATCGGTCCCTCCATATTGATGAGATAACATCGACCAGATCGGGCTCGATCATGAAAGAGTCTCCGTGGAGAAGAATGGAAAAACTCCTAGTCTCCTTTGACCTTTCCATAATTTCCCTCATAACGGCCCCGAATTCGTCCCCGAATTTATGCTTACGAAACATGTCGACCAGATGAAAATAGCGCCTCCAGGCTATCTCTCGACCGTCCGAAAGTTCTCCCTTCCGTCGAACGGTTCGAACCCACTCTTCACGGGCTCCATGATCCTGGAGGTCTGTTGCTCTAGCAAGAATTCGGTCCATCAATAAAAGCCTCGATATGACTCTTTCTCCATAAGGCCTCTGCCTCTCTCCTGTATACTCTCCAATCCAGAGAAGCAGAGAAATATAATTTCATTGAGGCCGTTGTCAGATCTTCCCAATCCTCTATTTTTTCGAAGGCAAGATAGTCAAAGAGATACCCCCCATGAATCAGTTGGGACCGCCCCAGGAACATATGGATCGGTAGGGGGTGCTCTCCTGATATCATCTCAATGAAATACCGAACCTCAGTAAGACCCCTCGAACCTCCTTTGAGAGCAAAGATCCAGGATCCCATCGGGTAATAGGGACTCAGCCCCAGATAATGCATTACAATCTGTTCTTTTACATACCCTGTTTGGTAAGGGGTGTTTTTAAGAGGGATCCTTTCCGAATCGTCCAGTCGCCTGATACCTGGGTCCCTTAAAATAACACTTTTGCCAACTTCCTTTTGGGCTCGTTGTTGAAGCTTTATCTCAAAATCCGAGGGATCCTCATTCACTTCGGGGTCGTTTACAAAGGTCTCCCACCGCCAGTGATCACACAGATCGTGGGGCTCGAGAGTTTTCATAAAAGGGCCCGCAGAGATTTTCCCAGAACGAACAAAAGACCGGTACAACTCCTCGAGTAGGAGCTGAGACCGGTCTCCTGCTTTGTAGGCCCTGATTAGATGGGTCATGATCCCTCCTGGAGGGACCTACCCTATTTTGTGAGTTTCCGAAGGTCCCTCACCGAAAGGCCCGACAGCTCCGAGATCTTGTCCAGGATAACCTTGGCCTTCTCCTTCCCAATAAAGGGAAGCTCGTCCAATTTGTTCAGGCCGAAATCTACAAAAGAAGCCATCGTACAAGGGTCTGAGAGGCTTTCACATAAAGTCTTTGCCGTATGGGGACCGATTCCTGGAACTTCGGTTACCTTGTATTTAGACAACGTGTCCTTCAAAGACTGTAGTTCGAAGTCTTCTTCGTCCAGTTCCCAACCAGAATCGATATCGGAAAGGTCTACCGGGTCCTTTTCTGGGATTGGGGTATCGCAACTAGTGTTTTAATTTGTTGAAATTTATAGGAAAGTTATCCCTTTTATCCTTCCCTCGACGGGCGAAATCCTCTTGTAATTTCCTCCCTTCTCCTATATTTTGAATTTGTATGCTTCGTAGCAGTAAACATA
>WJJK01000321.1 GCA_014729705.1 Candidatus Altarchaeales archaeon
CTGTTGGACGCCAATGAAATCGTGATGAGAAGCGTGGAACACAAGATAAACCCGAAAGCCATAATCGAGGAATACACAACCCTTAAAGGGGAGGTGAGCGTCGGCGAGGGAACCCGAATCAAATCCGGGGCATACATTGAGGGGCCGGTATACATTGGTAAAAACTGTGTCGTAGGACCCAACTGTTATCTCAGACCCCACACCGTGTTGATGGACGGCTGCAAGGTAGGTAACGCAGTTGAAATAAAAAACAGCATCATCCAGCCTGAAACCTGCATAGGACACTTAAGCTACTTAGGCGACTGCATAATCGGGGAGAAATGCAATTTCGGGGCAGGCACGAAAGTAGCGAACCTGCGTTTTGACGACGGGGAAGTAAGCCTGGAAGTCAAACAAAACCTCGTTAAATCCGGGAGACGAAAATTCGGCTGCCTTATGGGCGACAACGTGAAAACCGGGATAAACGTAAGCATCATGCCAGGCCGCAGTATCTACCCCAACGCAGTCGTAGAAGCAGCAACCACAGTAAGAAACACCATATACACTGAACAATAAAAAAAAAAGCTTGTTTTTTTTATTTATTTTTTTCCCATATTTCTTTGGGTGTTTTCTAAGGGTGTTGATGTAGGCGAGTATAATTCCTTGGTTTTGGATTCTTCAGGCGACCCCTTAGCAAGCTACTACGACTCAAGAAATGATGATTTGAAGGTTTTACATTACGGAAACAACATGTGCGGTTAGTAAACCGGTTGTTTTTTCTTTTAGTAAGTCGTATATGTATGAAATCTGTTGTCATGAAAACCTTGCTTGAAGTTAATAAAGGGGAGAGCGTAGTGGTTAGAGAGCTTTCAGGGGGCAGACAGTTCACAGGGCAGTTGAGGACTATGGGTGTTAAGGAGGGGTCCCGGGTGAAGCTTGTGACGAGGGAGCCCTTCGGAGGTCCGCTGGTGATTAAAACCGGGAACACCACGTTGACTTTAGGGCGGGGTAAGGCGAGCAAAATCCTGGTAGAATGAAGATACTTTTAATGGGAAACCCCAACGTCGGAAAAAGCGCATTATTCTCCCGGTTAACGGGAGTGCAAGTCTTATGCAGCAACTACCCCGGCACCACAGTCTCCTACTGCGAAGGCAACATGCCGTATGAAGGCGATTGGGCTAAACTAATTGACGTGCCGGGGACATACAGCTTAGACCCTAAAAGCAGGGTGGAGGAGGTGGCAACCAAAATGATCGATGAAGGCGACGTAATCATAGACGTCGTAGACGCCACCAACCTTGAGCGGAACCTCTACCTCACCCTCCAACTACTTGAATCAGGCAAGCCGGTGATCATCGCATTAAACATGTGGGATGACACAAGCCACGTCGGAGTAGACATCGACGTCGAAAAACTAGAGGAAAAATTGGGGGCCCCAGTAGTACCCACCGCAGCCATAACAGGGGAGGGCGTGAAGAAACTGGTTGAACGACTCTCCGAAGCCCAACCCCCAAAAAAAACCCCGCAAAGCGAGCATGAACGCTGGGACCGCATCGGGGAAATAATCGGGGGAGTGCAGAAACTAACCCACCGCCACCACACCC
The DNA here is from genome assembly GCA_014729705.1 of Candidatus Altarchaeales archaeon. GTDB lineage: Archaea > Altiarchaeota > Altiarchaeia > IMC4 > SCGC-AAA252-I15 > WJJK01. Next base: position 1,584 of record WJJK01000321.1, read on the forward strand.
TAGTTGAAAGACTAGAAGACGCATCAGTAAACCCTGTAACGGGAATCCCGATAGCAGCCCTCGTGTTAGGATTAAGTTTTCTGTTCATAATCCAGACCGGTGAGTGGGCGATAGAAAACATACTAGACCCGTTTTTCTACAAAATATATGGGCCGTTCATAACTAACCTGGTGACAGGCTTCGTCCCGGAGGGGGTTTTAAGGGAGATACTATTAGGCGAGGAAACCAACTTCGTGGACTCACTGGGTGTGCTCACAACAGGCCTATACGTGCCACTGGACATGGTGCTGCCGTTCGTCATACTATTCTACTTCACGTTAAGCCTGCTTGAGGACTCAGGATACCTGCCGCGGCTTGCCACACTAATGGATACCCTAATGCACAAAATCGGTTTACACGGATCCGCCATCGTACCCAGCATACTGGGGTTAGGCTGTAACGTGCCGGGGATGCTTTCAACCCGGATACTGGAGTCAAAAAAACAAAGACTCATAGCAGCCACCCTCATCTCAATATGCATACCCTGTCTCGCTCAAAACGCGATAATAATCAGCCTACTATTGAACTATGGACCACAATACGTGGCAATAGTGTATGCAGTATTGATTCTACTATACATCATACTAGGATTCAGTTTAAACCGGATTCTGCCGGGTAAAACCCCGGAGATACTTCTTGAAGTCCCCCCCTACAGGTTACCCCGACTTCAGCCGGCGTTAAAGAAAACCTGGATGCGGGTGAAACACTTCCTGCTTGAAGCCGTGCCCTACGTATTGTTCGGAGTCCTCCTAGTCAACCTGGCATACAACTTCGGGTTCATCGAAGTCTTCACCCGATTATTCGGGCCGTTCATCAGCCAAGTATTCGGCCTTCCGCAGGAGGCTGTGTTCGCCTTGATTGTGGGCTTCCTCAGGAAAGACGTGGCGGTGGGGATGCTGGCGCCCCTTGGGATGACCGCGATGCAGTTGACGGTCGCCTCAACGATATTAGCAATATACTTCCCATGTATTGCGACCTACATGGTGTTGTTCAAGGAATTAGGGTTGAAGGACACCATGAAATCCACGGCGGTGATGATGCTGGTCGCAGTAGCGGTCGGATTTATCCTGAAAACCCTGTTGCTTTAGTCGAAAACCATCTTCTTAACCTGGACTGTGGGGATGCCTTCAAGCCTCCTTTGAAACTCATCGGCCACCACATCGTCTGGCTTGAACTGCACCAAAATCACTGCATTCGGCATGCAGGAATCAGTTTCATGAATCCCCAACCTCGTTTTAATGTTACAGCCGAATTCAGTTAAAACACTCTGGACCTTGCCGGAATTGTTTTCCCGGTCGCCGACATGAATCCCGAAAATCAAGTACTTATGCATTCTAGATACCTCCAGAGGGATATTTACTTCTTTCCGCGTATTTAGTGTGCAACAGTTTATGACTCCTCTCAGACCCAGGGTGATCCAGGTAGTCTTCATAGAGTTTAATTAAATCCGGGTTTTCATGGGACTTGCGGATAACCAAAAGCTGATCCACGTCATATACACCTTTAGTCCTTTTCTTTATTTTCTCAAAATCCATGGGCAGGGGTTGACCGCCTCCGCCGACGCAACCGCCGGGACACGCCATCACCTCAATAAAGTGATAGTTTTCACCGTCCAAGGATTCAATCAGTTTTTTAGCCTGAGAGAGGCTGTGGGCGACCGCCACGTTGACCGTATAACCCGCCACCTCAACTGAAGCCTCCTTCACGCCATCCAAACCCCTGACTTTACGGTACTCGAATTCCCCCAGCGACTCGCCGGTTAAAGTGTCTGCCGCAGTGCGGAGAGCAGCTCCATGACGCCCCCGGAGGCCCCGAAGATCGCGGCAGCACCAGTGGACGCGCCCATAAGATCATCGTAACGCTCATCAGGCAGCTCACCCAGGTTTATGTTTTTCTGGTTGAGCATCCTGCCAAGCTCCCGGGTAGTCAAAACAAAATCCACATCCCGCCTCCCCGAATCAGACATCTCAGGGCGGTTTATCTCATATTTCTTGGCTGTGCACGGCATAACGCTTACGCTTATAACATCCCCTGGATCCCATCCACGGCTCTCGGCTAAATATGTTTTAGACAAGGCCCCGAACATCTGTTGAGGGCTTTTACAGGTTGAAACATGGGGCAGCAGCTTAGGATAAAAGTGTTCCACATACTTCACCCACCCCGGGCAACAGGAGGTCATCATAGGCAGCGTCCCCTTGTTTTGTATCCGCTCAATCAATTCATGCGCTTCCTCAACAATCGTTAAATCCGCTGCGAAGTTAGTGTCCAAGACGGCGTCAAAACCCAGACGCCTTAAGGCTGCCACCAATTTCCCGGTTGAAACAAGACCCGGCTCAAGGCCCTGCGTCTCCCCGACAGACACCCTCACGGATGGTGCGGTCTGCACAACCACCTTCTTCTCAGAAGCTAAAGCCTTAAAGACCCGGGAGGAATCGTCTTTCTCAACTATGGCTTCAGCAGGACACACAGCCGCGCATTGACCGCAGTTCACGCAAGCCACATCCGACAGCTTATGATTTAAGGGCGGCGCAACCTCTGTGTGATAACCCCGCCCCACGTAACCGATGGCCTCCACCCCCTGAACGTCCTGGCACTTTTGCACGCATTTACCGCATAAAACACATTTATTGTTGTCGCGATACAAGCTGAAGCAGCTTGAGTCAAGGGATTTCTCAGGTAAAGGCTCGCCGCGAATCTTTTTCACCCCCAGCCTCCGGGCTAAGCGGACTAACTCATTGTCCTCATCAAGTGTGTGACCGTGGTTGGCTAACAATAACTCAATGTTAAGTTTACGGGCCTCGCTTATCTGCTGGTTCTCTGTTACAACAACCAAACCCTCCCGAACTTTAGTGTTGCAGGCGGTCTCGAGTTTGCCTTCCACTTCAACCACACACAACCTGCATCTGGCTTCAGGCTTAAGGTCAGGGTGGTAGCATAACGTTGGTATGTCTATATGGTTTCTTTCAGCCACGCCCAGGATGGTCTCGTCCTCGGCTGCCTCGTATTCCCCGCCGTTTATTGTAATCCTCATCGCGTGAACTCCCCCCTGAAATACGTTAACGCTGTTTGTATGTGGTTGTCTGAGCTTTGACCAAGCCCGCAGAAAGAGGTTTTGTCTATCAGCTTCGCTATGTCCTCAAGAAGGCTTAAATCATCCTCTGAGGCCTTGCCGGAAACAACCCTGTCAAGTATGCGAAGCATGCGGTAGTTCCCCTCCCTGCAGGGCGTGCACCTGCCGCAGCATTCATGGACGAAGAACCTCGCTATCTGCCTGCAAACTCGGGGGATGGATTGTTTCTCGTCCACCGCAATAACCGTGCATGAACCCAGCATCGCGCCCTTAACCTCAAGCTCGTGCTTGCTGAGCCTGGTTTCCGGGTCATAGGGTATGCATCCGCCGGCTGCCCCGAAGAAAAGGGCTTTAAGCTCTTTTTTGGGTTTACCTAATTTAATCAGCCGCCCGCATGCTACGCCCGGGGGAAGCTCATAGACTCCTGCTTTTGAGACGTTGCCTGATAAGCTGTATAGCCTAAGATCACGCCAACCCTCCTGGAAGGTCAGGGGGACGTTGGTTAGGGTTTCAACGTTGTTGACACACGTGGGCAGGCCGTAGACGCCTTTCTCAGCGGGGTAAGGGGGTTTAGTGCGGGGTTCCCCCCTCAATTCCTCGATGGAGTTCATAATCGCAGTCTCATCGCCGCAGATGTAGGCTCCCGCCCCCAAAACAATCTCGATATCCAACTCAACAGCCGAGAGCATGTCCCTGCAATCAGCAATCACATTCATTAGGTCTTCTTTAAGGATCCCGTATTCGCCGCGAAGATATATGTATGCCTTCTGAGCCCCAATAGCATAGGCGGCGATAGCCATACCCTCAACAAGGGTTTCGGGGTTGTGCTCCAGTATGTATTTGTCTTTGAACGTGCCAGGCTCCCCCTCATCGGCGTTGCACACTAAAACCTTATTGGAACCCGGGGATTTACGGGTGAACTCCCACTTCAAACCAGTGGGGAAGCCCGCACCCCCCCTGCCGTTTAAGCCGCATCCCTTTATGTGTTCAATCACCTTTTCAGGGCCCTTTTCCCTGGCCTTCTCAAAGGCGTGGAAACAGGTTTTCTGTGTTATCTGCATTCTTCAATTATTTTCTCTATTTTTTTCTTAGTGAGATTTGTTTGGGGCACTCCGTCCAACAAAGCCGCAGGAGCCTTATCACACAACCCTATGCAGGAGGAGAGCTCTAAAGTGAACAACCCGTCTTGCGTAGTCTGGCCGGGCTTTATGCCAAGCTTCTTCTGAAAGACCTTAAGGATGTTTTCAGAGCCTCTGAGATAGCAGCTGGGGGAGTCACACACCCGGATTACGTGTTTGCCCCGGGGTTTCAAAGACAGGTGGGAGTAGAAGCTTGCGACCTCCGATATATGGGTTAAGGATATTCCTGTGTTTTTAGAAAGCTTCCTAAGCGATTTCTCGGATAGATGCCCCTGCCTCTTTTGAATGGCTAGAAGCCTGGATAAAAGATGGATATGGGGTTTTCCCGAGGGGCGCCTGTGCATGTTAATACTTACTTTATGGAACGTATTTAAGCTTAGGAGGGTAAGAAGTAATTAATCCACAGAGGATTCGTACGATGTATGTTTAGCTTGAGATTAAAATGAATATATTTAACGCGGAGTTATGGGATAAACAGGAGATCAGATTAACCACCCTGCAGCAGAACCTGCATTTCACAGCCTATGCCGCAGCCTGCCTGCTGGCTCCATTTCTGCTCGGCCACCCCCAATTTCTGGTGGGAGCCGCCGTGAACGCGGCGCTCGTATTAGCTGGGCTGAACCTTAAAACCAAAAAAATCCTACCAATAGTATTGCTCCCAAGCCTTGGAGTTCTAGCAAGAGGCTTAATTTTTGGGCCATTCACAGTATTTCTCGTATACCTTATGCCCTTCATCTGGGTCGGGAACCTGATTCTAGTCGGAGCCTTCAAGAAACTTCACCTTAACTTGAAGGTCAACAAAATTGTGACACTCGGAATTGGGGCCGCCGCCAAAGCGGGGTTCCTCTACGCATCCGCCTTGATGCTATCCCAACTGCAGATAATACCTAAGGCTTTAACGATAGCTATGGGGCCGATACAGCTGTCAACAGCCTTAGTAGGGGGGGCGCTCGCACTTTTGATACAAAAAAGGTTGGCTTAAAAAAACCAGCTGACGACCTTCAGGATACCCTGCTTCCAGGGCACACGATGTGATACGCCCTCCTGATCGGAGAATTCATCGTAGTGTTCAAGATACCACCGGTAGTTTCGCGTTAATGCCTGTTTATTGGAGTATCTAGGCGTGAAACCGAGTTTCTCCTTAGCCTTCTCAACCGAGACGAAACTATCCTCTGGGGCTGTTTCATAAACCCATCTATAGAGGGGGGATAGTTTAAGGGCTTCAAGTATTCGAAGAACAAGGATCAAAGGTTTAGCTGGGGTGGGGATTATTCGTTTGCCTGTGCCCGCATACTCTATGACGGAGCCGAAGTCTTCTGCCATAGTCGTGAATTTCTCGGCCCCGATGTTGTAGGTGTCGTTTACCATTTCATCGGGTTTCGTAAGACACATATAAATCGCTTCACACAAATCCTCTACATCCAAAAGCTGGTAGTGGTTCCTTCCTGAACCCACTATCGGGATGTTTTTCCCGCGCTTAATCCAGTCATAGTAGATCGCCATAACACCAAGGCGTTCCGGGCCGACGAAGGATTTAGGCCTAAGAATCGGGACCACCAAACCCTTGCTGCGGTATCTATAGCAGACCTCCTCGGCCTCGACTTTAGCCTCCCCGTAGGGGCCTACGCCCTGCTTCTCATCATCCTCGAAAAGCGGGTGGTGATCTGGTATGCCATAGACTGCGGTGGAAGACACGTGCACTACGCGTTCGACACCCTCCTGCAAGGCGGTTGATAAGACGTTTTCCGTGCCTTCAACATCCGTTGAAATTATCTCTTCAGGCGGGTAAAGGGGCAACGCGGCGGCGGTGTGCACCACCAAATCGCATCCGAGCATGGACTGTCTAACGCTTTCTTTGTCGCGGATGTCGCCTTTAAAGAACTTTATCTTGTCTTTAACGTCCTCGTAGTCGAAGTCAACCACATCCAAGACATTGATTTCATAGTCGCGGTCAAGAAGATAACGAACAAGGTTTATTCCAAGAAACCCGGAGCCGCCTGTAATCAAAACCCTATGGCCTGCCATCTTAAATAAAAAAAAGTTGTAAATAAGTTGTAAATAATGAGTTTAAAAGTATAATAATGTGGAGACCATATTATTTGGAGGATGGATGAATTAACTCAAATGTACGGTAGACTCAACTTGGCTGTGGAACACATAGAATCATGCAGGCAATTCACTCAACTGATACCTGAAGTCCGATCCAACATAGTATACAGCAAACCCAACCCCGAAACCGTTGAAGACGTTTTAGCGGTGGATGGGAGGATAACCGAAGTCAATGGGACGCCTTACGCCGCCGGGAAACTGGTTTTCGGCTCTTCAAGCCATATGGCGCGTTTAATACTTGAAGTTAGGAAGAAAAACCCTGAAATCAGGGCTGGAATCAATTTCGCAAACAACCCTCGCATAACCGTATTCCTCAGGGAATACTGCGAAAAAAAGGGGTGGGTCTTTTCGGTGATGGACCGAAGCGACGAACCCGACGAATTCAAGGAGGTTGAAGGTGCCTCCATGCCCTGGAAGGTAGGTAAAGCCATTGAAGCAGCGGCAGGGCGTGTCCCCAAAGTGTTCTATGAGACAGGGGCGGTGGGCAAGGAACCTGTTTCCGTGATCATAGGCGAGGACCCGCTTGAGGTGGCGGAGGAAGTATGTGTAATCGCAAAGAAATACTGTGAGTGGGAAGATGAAGATAGGTAAAGTTGACCTGGATTTTTTCGAGAAAAACATAAAGGGGAGGGTAGGCAAGGAAAACCCCAAAGTATTGGTGCCCCCCCAAAGCGGGGTGGACGCTTCAGTGATTGAAGTCGATGAGGAGAGGGTGTTGGTTGTCGCAGAAGACCCGATATTCCCCGCCCCAGGACTCCCACTTTCCATGTTCGGGTGGTTCAGCGTGCACATCGGCGCATCGGATGTCGCAGTGTTAGGGGTTGAACCCCAGTACCTGACCTACAGCCTCCTGGTGCCTCAGGATACGGAAGAAAAAGACTTAAAGGAGATTGTCGACTCCATCCACGGGGCTGCGAAACAGCTGGGGATAAGCATTGTCGGGGGGCACACAGGCTATTATCCAACAGTAATCACCCCCCTAGTCGGAGGCATCACAGTATTCGGTTTCGCGGGGAAAAAAGATTACGTGACACCCAGGGGAGCTAAACCCGGCGACAAAATCGTTTTAACCAAGGGCCCCGCAGTCGAGGCGGCTGGACTGCTTTCGGTTTTGTATGAAAAACGGTTGAAGGCCAAATACGATGTCCGCCTGGTGGAGAAAGCCAAGCGACTGTGCAAAAAAATCACGGTCGTCGAAGACGCCAGGGAGGCTATGAAAACAGGGCAAGTCACATCCATGCACGATGCAACCGAAGGCGGCGTTATTGGGGGGTTGTTTGAAATAGCTAACGCCTCAAACGTGGGAGTGAAAGCCTATGAAGACCGTTTCATCTATCCTAAGGAGACTAGCATGGTTTGTGAGGAGCTTGGAATCGATCCGGTGGAGGCCATAGCCGAGGGCTCCCTGATCATAACCTGCGAAGCAGGGGGAACCCAGAAAGTAGTCAACGCGTTAGCTGAGGCGGGGATTGAATCCACCGAAATCGGGGAAATAGTTGAAGACACGTCAAAAAGAACCCTGAGAAGGAGGGATGGCAGTGAACAGGAGCTTGCGATACCTGATCAGGATCCGTTTTGGCCTGCTTTTTTCGCGGGATTGAAGGAAAAAGAAGCCTGAATGTTTTTAAACCCAGGCTCCCGTATTCTGAAAGTTGAATATGGCACAGGATTTATTCACAGTATGGATTCTGATTCCCTCCCTGATTTTTTTGGCGAGGATCCTTGACGTTAGCCTGGGGACCATCAAAATAATTTTCATCGCCAAAGGATACAGGAAATCAGCTCCCATCCTCGCCTTCTTTGAAATGCTTCTTTGGCTTTACACTATCACGAAAATCATGGAGAACCTCACCAACCCCATAAACTACGTAGCCTATGCGTTGGGTTTTTCGGCGGGCACGTACGCAGGCATAATACTTGAAGGCAAGCTTGCGGTAGGCACGGAAATCATACAGGTGATCACAAAAAAAGACGCTACCAATCTTGTGCAATACCTGAAGGACCACGGCTACCGGGTGACACACGTAACCGCTTGCGGCGAAGAAGGTCCAGTCAACATCCTTTTCACGGTGGTAAAGAGAAAGAAGATAAGTCAGGTTGTGGGGATAATACGCAGATTCAACCCGAAATCTTTTTACACCATTGAAGACATTGAATACGTGAGCGAACGCCCCGCCCCCTTCGAGTACACTCGAGAGGATCAGATAAACGACATGTTTAAAGGATTAAGGAAAAGTAAGTAAACCGAAAAATGATTGAAGACGATCAGAGAATCAGGGTTATTGCGAAAGACTTGGATGAGGAAACCCGAAACTACATCAAGGACGTGTTATCTTCCTACGCAGGGGAATATGACCTGCGGTTTGGTTTGAAGACGCTTAAGGAATACAAAATCTATGTTAAGGAAACCCACATAGAAGGCAGTAAGAAAGATTATGAGATGAAGGCTCACTTAATCTGCGACTTCGGCGACTTCCATGTGGTTAAGAAGGGTTGGAAGCCTAAGAGGGTTTTCGACGAGGTGATGGACGCCTTGAAAGCCCAGGTTAAACACAAGCTGAAGCTGAAATCTAAATAATGGAGTGGAAATGCGCTAAATGCAGCATGCAAGGTGTCTGTAGAGACAGTCTGACTTCGTGGATTTTCTTCGCCGTAGGCGTGATCGCCACCATCTCGATGAGGATAATCGAGCCCCTGCGTAACCTAAACCCTCTCTACGCCAAGGCCGCTTGGTATGTGGGGGTGTCGGGGTTCTTTCTTTTCTTCATCTATAAATACCGGGAACTCAAACATAGATCCGAGAAAATCAATGAAACCGGTTTAAGGGAAAAACTCAAAGCCGATGAAAACCTGGGGGGAGAGGATAAGAGGCTTTTGCTTGAAATCATATGCAGCCAGGATAACAGGAAGGAGCGGATAAACTTCTTCATAATATTCGCGTTATCGGCGCTGGCCTTGGCTTTCGCCTTGTTTTTGGATTTAACATAGGATGACGGATTCACTGGATAAATACCGGAAGAGACGGGATTTCAAAAAAACCCCGGAACCTGCCGCAGAGGTTGGAGGGGGTGGGGGAAACATTTTTGTGGTGCAGAAACACCAGGCCTCACGCCTACACTATGACTTGCGCTTGGAAGTAGCAGGGGTTTTGAAGTCTTGGGCGGTTCCTAAAGGCCCCTCATTAAACCCAGGTGATAAGCGTCTTGCAGTTAGGACGGAGGACCACCCCATAGGCTATGCAAGCTTTGAGGGGAGGATCCCTAAGGGCGAATACGGAGCAGGAAAGGTAATTGTTTGGGACAGGGGGACGTTTAAGAAGTTGGGGGAAGGTGATGTGTCTGACGCATTAGATGAAGGACATCTAAGTATCGCTTTGAAGGGAGAGAAACTTATGGGGGAGTTTAGCCTTGTTCATATGAAGGGGCGTGGAGAGAAAAACTGGCTTTTAATGAAAAAAGCCGATGAATACGCAGACAGGGAAAAGGATTTGCTTGAATCCAATCCTGAATCGATTTTATCCGGGAAGAAAGTGGAGGAGGTATAAGGGGTATGGAGGATTCAATTCGCGGGGGATTATATTACGGGATGAGTTCCGCCGCAATCACGGCGCTGGGTTTGATGATTGGATTAAACTCTGGAACGAAATCACAGACAGTGGTGTTGGCAGGATTATTGACTATGGCGTTGGCGGACTCGCTCTCGGATGCCTTGGGAATACATTTATCGGAGGAGTCCCGTGAAGACAGCACGGGGGAGGCGGTTTGGGCTGCGACCTTCACAACGTTTACCTCGAAATTCATCGTGCTTTTGAGTTTCATACCAGCCATATACTTCCTCGACCTGGAAGCCGCAATACCATTAAACGTTTTATGGGGTTTTCTGGTGGTAACGGTATTAAGCTATCAGATTGCGGTAAGCCAGAATACTTCCCCCAAAAAAGCAATATCCGAACACCTGTTGATAGCGGTTGTGGTGGTGCTTGCAACCAACTTCCTGGGCATATGGATTTCGGGGTTTGCGGGTTAAAATCGGTGAATCCACTGCATAAAAGCCTTTTAAGGTTTAACCGGCAATAAAGTCTTAGATGCTTGAAGTCGTTGTCTTGGGCGGGGGTTTTTGCGGGGCCGCCGTAGCCAAACACCTGGATAAAGTCAAGGGCCTAAAGGTTGTTTTGATCGATGATGAGGATTTCTTCGAGTATACTCCGGGGTTGGTGGATATGTGAAGGCTTAAACCCACCCCTAAAGCCAAATGAAACCGTAGAAATCGAATGAACCATAAAACCCTGTGAAAAGAAAGGTGCCGAATAAAATAGGTGTGATTATGGCGAACAAAAACGGCGCCCGAATCAAACGAAAAAACGAGGGGGAACTGTCTACCATCAAATTAGGATAGTGTTCAAACAGATAAATACTGTTTTTTATTGCCTGTCTTCTTTTTTCTTGGCATGGGTTTGTTTGATTTCCTGAAACCAAGACCTAAGGAAAGCCAAATCATGGGGTTAGCTGAAACAATCTCGTGGATCAACTCCATTGAAGAGAGCGTTAAAGAGGAAAAAAGAGAAAAATTAGGGGCGGCTTATAAGGATGTGCCTGAAAAACTGGACAACCTACTACAACAGGTAGACGCCCTTGACGATACCCCTGCAGGGGATGTTGACGCCCGCCTCAAAAAAGTCGTCTCAACAAATAAGCCAGCGTATCTGGAGGCTATGCGGCGCCACATCCGGAACCTGAAGGACGCCTGTGAAAAAGACGACGTATTCTCCTTCAAAAAAATCTTCGACAAAACACTGGATGACATCGGGGAAGTGAATTTCGGGGATGGCCGATACCTTGGATTCGTATACGAGAAACAGATTAGGGGGATACACAAAAATTGCAAAAAATTAGTGGCAATAAAGAAGGAGGCAGACGAGCTTGCACCGTTAACCCCCGGGGAGCGTGAAATACTGGATTTGAAAAGCGGGTTAGACGTTTTAACTGCAGCGGTTGAGTCCGAAAAAAACGCGGAGAAAAATTTGGCTGAGATGAAGGCGGAACTTCAAAGGTCGAAGGAGAGGATAACGTCCCTTGAAGCCGGGTTATCCAGGGTGAGGCAGGATCTGAAGAA
>WJJK01000322.1 GCA_014729705.1 Candidatus Altarchaeales archaeon
ATCATGTGAACTAACACGACGATATACAGCAACTCTAATTTCATCTGAATCTTTCTTTTTGTGTGTTTCCTCACACATTTTCTCTATGTCAGAAAGTTTGTATCGTCTATGGTTCCCGCATGTTTTGACTGATTTTAGTTTTCCTTCACGATCCCATTCTCTTAGGGTGTTTGGGTGAACTCCTAAAATCTCAGCCGTTTTGCTTATACCCAGTAGTTTTTGTTCCATTGGCAATTAATCCCTTTTCTTGGAACACTTTTACCCACTCATCATAAACCTCCTGAAATTCTTCAACAGTAGGAACTTCGTCCAATTCAAACATCATCGGATGTTGTTTCCCATCTTCGGTTTCAAAGTATTCTTTTGTGACTTTTACGATTTTCGCATTCATTTTGTGTTCCTTATACAATATATTTATCGGAATTATATCTTATTTCCTTTAGAAAATGTTAGATTTTGTTAAAATTTTAAGAACTGCTATTTACCCCTCGATCTCACCGTCCCGAACGGTGCGGATTTCCATGCTTTCCCACAGCCTGTAATGATCTCCAATTTAACCCAATCGGGGTGACAGGATTTGAACCTGCGAGCCTCTCGGCCCCCAGCCGAGCGCGCTAACCAAACTGCGCCACACCCCGCCTAAATGGACTCATTAGAGTCCTTCCAATTTAATAAACAGATAAATACAATAAGCCGGATTCTGTATCTCTTAGGTTGTTGTTAAACCCAAGAGTGACAGCCATTTAACTAGGATGACAGTTTACCATCATCTCTTGCGCTCTACCCGGGATTCAAACGAAGCGAGCAGCTTCTCATCCTCTACATGAGCTTGCACCTGACAAGGTTTACCTAGCGCCATGTTCTCACGAAACGGCCGGTAGGCTCTTACCCTACCATTGCACCCTTACCTGTGTCTTTCAGACCATCGGCGGTTTAATTTCTGTGGCACTGTCTCTCGCCCCTTTGAGGGCGGGTGGGCATTACCCACTGTCATGCTCTACGGTGTCCGGACTTTCCTCTTGCATAATAGCAAGCGGCTGCCTGTATCTACCTGTTGAATGGAGACGACCGGGATCGAACCGGCAACCTCTGGCTTGCAAAGCCAGTGCTCTCCCAGTTGAGCTACGTCCCCAATGGCAGTGATAAACATAATCGACACATCCACGAAATAGAACCTATCAAAAACAAAGAAAAACCGACAAGAATGGCCAACCACCCCAAAATAGCCATAATACGATTCGTTATATTCCCATCAATATCAAAACACATTTTCTAATCCCCATCAATGGAGCCACGGGGACTCGAACCCCGGACTTAACGATGCCATCGTCATGTGATCCCATTTCACCATGGCCCCTCCATAACTAACTTGTCTTTTCATCCGGCAACAACAAACCACCATGGTCTTATGACAATGGGCGGCGTGTATAGGTAGTCATTGTGTGAGAACTATATCTTTCCAAGCGATACAGGACTGTCTTTATCTCGTTCGGTTGCTAGCCGATTGCCACATATAATACATTGCACATATTCCTGTTTATCCATAAATATACCTTTCTTCTGAATCCGGGTGACTGGATTCGAACCAGCGACACTCCTGCTCCCAAAGCAGGCGGGGTACCAGGCTCCCCTACACCCGGGAAGCGCATGGATCACTCCATGCGCAGGTAGAAGTCAATTGCAACCAAATTCCGCTATTCACTTTTCATACACCAATACACCGATTCATCATCGAAACGGTATTTTATCACACCCATCCACCACGATCAGTACAAAAATCCTTCACCGGCTACCGAAATCTTTTATCTGGACTGGTTAATTCTGCCGGAAGGAATTAGCCGGTCCTCAACCTTGTGGCTGGGTACCTGGCTGAGCGGCAGTGGGTGTGAATCCATCATCATGCCGGACCCAACGAGAACCAGCCGCAGCGGTTGCGGCTATCGTAGGTATCGCTATGGGCTGTCGTATCAACATGATTATTCCTCGACGTGCCTTTGAAGGCACGTCCAT
>WJJK01000030.1 GCA_014729705.1 Candidatus Altarchaeales archaeon
GAAACACTTCATGGTTTGTTCCACTATTTAGCGGTAAAATAGTTGGGTACTCCCGGGAAAATAGGTATCTGGGCTCAACCATTATGATACCTGAGAGAAACAGGGATGTTGATTTGTTTTTCAGCGAGAATGCGTCATATGCCTTCAGGGAAAAAATTTTATCTAAATATAATGTGTCCTATATTCTTTTGAACAAGGATTTCATTGACCCCGAAGATTTCGATGATTATTGTTCCTATGGTTCCGTCATTGATGAGACCCAGAATTTCAGGCTAATCGATTTAGAATAGTGGCGCGAATACTAGTGCGACTATTGATACTAGTTTTATTAGTATGTTTAGGCTTGGTCCTGCGGTGTCTTTGAATGGGTCTCCTACCGTGTCTCCTACTACTGTTGCTGCGTGGGTGGGGCTTCCTTTTCCGCCTAGGTTTCCTTTTTCCACGTATTTTTTGGCGTTGTCCCACATGCCTCCTGCGTTGGCCATCATGACTGCGAGCAGGAACCCTGTTACTATGCTTCCAGCTAATAGTCCTGCGAGCGCTGCTTTGCCTAGTATTAGTCCCATTAGTATGGGTGTTATTACTGCAAGAAGGGAGGGGAATATCATTTGTTTTAATGCTGCTTTGGTGCTTATGTCTATGCAGCTTGTGTAGTCGGCTTGGGCTTTACCGTTCATCAACCCCGGTATGTCTTTGAATTGTCTTCGCACTTCCTCCACCATCTCCGATGCGGCTTCACCGACGGCGCTCATGGTGTAGCTTGAGAAAAGGAAGGGCAGCAGCCCCCCGATGAACAACCCCACTATGACTTTATGATCCATTAGGTTTATGAACTCCAGTTGGGTGGTTTCCGCGTATGCGGTGAATAATGCGAGTGAGGTTAATGCAGCTGATCCTATCGCGAATCCTTTACCGATCGCTGCCGTAGTATTGCCAATAGCGTCTAACGCTTCCGCCCGCTCCCGGACTTCCCCGCCGATGCCTGCCATCTCGGCTATGCCTGCAGCATTATCTGCGACGGGTCCGTAGCTGTCGGATGCAAGGGTAATCCCTAAGGTGGATAGCATTCCAACCGCCGCTAAGGCGATGCCGTATATCCCAGCCGCCCAATAGGCTACTATTATCGCAGCTGACACAGAAAGTATGGGTGCGACCGTGCTCTTCATAGACACAGCCAATCCCGTGATAATATTTATTGCAGCTCCTTCCCGCGCGGACTCCGCAACCGATTTAGCGGGGGGTTTACTGTCTGACGTATAGTATTCTGTGGAGTATCCAATAACAAGGCCTGCGGCTAAACCGCATACCACAGCCACAAAAAGCTTGAAGTTGTCTAAAACCCGCTCGCCTACGATAACCTGCCCTGCGAAACCTGTTATATACAGAAATGACCCGATTACCATCAACACTGCGGCAATAACTATGCCCTTATCCATCAATCCATGGATTTTCTCGGATCCGCTCTGGTGCACATAAAAAGAGCCGAGGATGCTTGCGAAAATCCCGATTGACGCTATAATCAAGGGGAGGGTGACTGCCGTTGAATCAAAAACCAACCCCGCTGCTCCTATTGCCATGGCAGCTATTATGCTGTCTGAATAGCTTTCAAAAAGATCCGCACCCATGCCTGCGACGTCCCCCACGTTATCCCCCACATTATCCGCTATCACCGCGGGATTTCTGGGGTCGTCTTCGGGGATGCCCGCCTCCACTTTACCGACGAGGTCGGCTCCAACATCCGCGCCCTTAGTGTATATGCCGCCGCCGACGCGGGCGAATAAGGCAATCGATGAGGCTCCGAAACCGAAGCCGTATAGGATCATCGGGTCCTTGAAGAAATAATACATCACGGTGATGCCTAAAACACCCAAACCCACTACAGCCAACCCCATAGTAAGCCCCGATGAAAAGGCGATCTTCAACCCCTTAGCCACGCTTTCCTTAGCTGCCTGGGTGGTGCGGGCGTTGCTTGCCGTAGCTATCCTCATGCCGATGTTCCCGGTGAAAGCCGAACACACGGCCCCCACAACAAAAACCACCGCCGACTCCCACTTCATAACGTCAGTCGTCAACCCCGCTCCCAGAAGAAGGAGGAATACGACTGAGATGAAAACCACAAGAATCCGGTATTCACTGTTTAGAAACGTTAAGGCGCCTTGATGTATCAATCCAGACAACCTCTTCATTTCTTCGTTGCCCGGGGA
>WJJK01000323.1 GCA_014729705.1 Candidatus Altarchaeales archaeon
TCGATTATTCCCAGGCTTCAAAGATCGTCTCAGAAATAAAGAAAGCTGTTGAGGAAAGAGGCGATGAAGCCTTAATTGAGTACACCAAAAAATTCGACAAAAAAACGTTATCCCCCCAAGATTTTCATGTCACAGCCGAGCAGATCAATCAAGCCTACGAAAACGTAGACCAAGAATTAGTCGACGCCTTAAGGCGGGCGCACGCCAACATAGAGAAATACCATAAAAAACAACTCAAAGCAATAAACCGGAACTGGAGCATCGAAATCATAGACGGCGTTGAAGCCGGAGAGAGGATAACCCCCATTGAAAGCGTGGGTTGCTACGTCCCCGGCGGACGAGCATCCTACCCCAGCACAGTGTTGATGACCGTAACGTGCGCGAGGATCGCGAAAGTCAAACGAATAGTTGTAGCCTCCCCCCCAGAAATCGACGCACCGGTTTTGGTTGCGGCAGACATAGCACAAGCCGATGAAGTAATCCGAATCGGCGGCGCCCAAGCGATATACTCACTAACATTGGGAACCGAAACCATCAAGCCTGTGGATAAGATAGTCGGCCCAGGAAATAAATACGTCACCGCAGCTAAGATGAGCGTCTATGGACAAGTGGATGTTGACATGCCCGCGGGGCCGTCGGAGGTGTTAATTTTATCTGATGAGTCAACAAACCCCGTATTCGCCGCCGCAGACCTGCTGGCTCAAGCCGAACACGATCCCCTCACCCAATGCATACTAGCTTCAACCAGCCGCAGGAAAATTGGTGCGGTTGAAAAAGAAGTAATGAAACAAAAAAAACAAATGGATTTACCCTCCCAGTGCCTGGGAAACATAACGTCAGTTTACGTTGAATCCAAAGACCAGTTAATAGAATTCGCAAACAAATACGCGCCGGAGCACCTGCTGATCATGACCGCAGACGCCCAGCAGACGTCTGAGAAAGCCGTGAACGCAGGCGCAGTATTCATAGGACCTTATAGCCCGGTTTCAGCCGGCGACTACGCCTGCGGACCCAACCACGTGCTGCCGACCTCAGGCGCCGCCCGATTTAAGGGACAACTGTCTGTGAGGGATTTCCTGAAATCACAAAGCACACAGAAGATAACCAAAGAAGGCCTAATGAAACTCAGCCCCACAATAACCCACATCTCTGAGGCAGAGAAATTAATCGCCCATAAAAGGGGTGTTGAGAAGAGATTCATAGACAACTAAAAAAAATGGAAATTATTTTCCTTGGGACATCCGGATGCATACCCACAGAAGACCGCAACCTGCCTGCATTAGCCGTTGAATGGCTGAATGAACCCTACCTCTTCGACTGCGGGGAAGGCACTCAAAGGCAGATGCGCCTGGCGGGGGTTAACTTCATGCGCATAAACCACATCTTCCTAACCCACCTACACGCCGACCACTTCATGGGCTTAGGGGGGTTAATACAGAGCATGGACTTCCAAGACCGCCGGCAAGACCTGAACATACACGGCCCCCCAGGCACGAGAAACACGGTAAACCATTTACTGGATGCAGGCACATTCAAACTAGATAACTTCCAAATCCATGTGAACGAAGTTCAACACGGATTAGTTCAAGAGGGCGTGAAACACACAGTCACCTGCACTAGAACCCCCCACACCAGAAACAGCCTCGCCTATTGTTTTGAGGAGAAACCCCACAGAAAGTTTCTGAAACAAAAGGCGCTTCAGCTGGGTGTGCCTGAAGGCAGGTTATTCAGCAGACTCCAAAGAGGCCAAGCAGTTAAGTTAGGAGATAAAACCATAACCTCCGACATGGTTTTATCCGAACCCCTTCCTGGACGCAAAATCGTTTATTCAGGGGACACCAGCTACAACCCCGACTTAATCGGTTTCGCGGAAAACGCAGATATTTTAGTCCATGAAGCCACCTTCAGCGTGGAGGAACAAGAAAAATTGGTTGACTCTAAACACTCCACCACCCAACAAGCCGCGGAGATAGCCCGGAAAGCAGGCGCCCAAAAACTTTTTTTAACCCACATAAGCCAAAGATACACGGAACCCGAGGTCCTCGAGAAAGAAGCGCAAAAGATTTTCCCGAATACACAAACAGCAGCCGACCTACTCAGGGTTAAAGTAGAAAAACACTGGTAGAACTAGGGTTTATTTTCAATCAATATTAAATACATTTTATGTCTGGAATCATAAGACCACACGCAGTAGATACCCCTCACCTCCCAAACCTGAAACACTACCCTGAGGTGAGGGGCGGAGAAGGGGGTTCCTTCACCTATACGACACGGACTGGATTAAAATTTACTGTCAGAGAATTCAAACCCGAAGATGAACAACTTCTAAGGGATTTCTATGACTCCCAATCTGAACATACACTTCTGATGCGGTTTAATACCCCCCGACTACCCCCAAAATTCATCAACCACGTTACATCACCTCAAAGCGAGTTGAAAATCGGACTAGCCTTCCATAAAGGCGAGATGATCGCAGAATCCATGTATGGGCCGGGTGATGACATTCAATTCCCCGACACCTGTTTCACAGTAGCCGACAAATACCAAAGACAAGGCGTAGGGCCAAAACTAATGGAATGGGCAGTAGGACGAGCATGGAGTGAAAATTACTCCGGCCTATCATGTCAGATTAGAGCCGACAATAAACGGATGTTAACACTACTTGGGAACTTCGCAAGAGAAAAAAAATTCATGTTAAACCGAGTAGATAGAGGCTCAGAAGCCCTCATCAAAATGCGATTCTAACAAAAACAACTACTAATGAGAAACTAATTAACCGCAAAAACAAATCCTTAGGTAATAATTGGAAAAGTAACACCCCCTGGAGATAGCAGGTAGAAACCCTTAAGTCGCGCCTTTATTTTATAATAAA
>WJJK01000324.1 GCA_014729705.1 Candidatus Altarchaeales archaeon
CGCCTGGACTGCCCAGTCAAGAAGGCGGTTAAGGTTTTAGGGTGCCAACAGATTGGTTCCCTGGTTGTGACCGATGAATACGGGGGTTACGTGGGGCTTTTAACCGATAAAGTCCTATTTGATGGGATCTCTTCGGGTTTTGATTTTGAGGGTAAACGGCTCTCTGATCTTGATCTTGAACCCCTTGTGACCGTATCCATGCATGCCGGCATCAACGATATACTTCCGAAATTCGAGGAAACAAAGTCAGATAGGCTTGGCATGGTAGATGAAAAAGGGGCTTTGGTTGGCATACTTAAGAAGAAGAACCTTGACCGCTTCAGCACCTATGAGGTGGCGAGGAAATTATTGAAAAAATAAAGAAAAGGGCGGGTTTTTTTAGTTTATTTTGAGGTTTTTCGGCTCCGCCTTTGGGATTCTGACCTCAAGCACCCCGTTTTTATACGTGGTTTTGGGGTTTTGGATTTCGTGTCTTAGTTTCACCTTCTTGTGGTAGCTTCTTTGAGGGGTTTCAACTGAGACCTCAAGGGTATTGTGTTCTTGGGTTAGTTGGATGTCTTTTTTATCCACTCCCGGCAAGTCGAATACCACTCGGGTTTGATTTTCCTCTTCGTAGACGTCTGAGAAGGGTGTGCAGGTTTTGTCCTCAATGTCTTCGTTTGTCTGCGTTTGGTTGGGGTAGAATATTTCGTGTTTCACTGGTTGCCCGTTTATTTGGGTCATTGAGAAACCGAATCCAAAATCCCTGCCTTCATTCAATGCTTTGTGCATTTCATCTTGAAGTCTTCTGATTTCCGTTTCAAATGCTTTTACGTCGCTTGTTTTCGGTCTTCTTGTGGGTTTCTTATCCCATGGAAACATATCCATACAAAATCACCTCTTTGTTTAATTATTTTTGTTTTTGTCCAAATATTTTAAACAATCAAAGTATTTAAATGTTTCGGTCCAAAAATATACAACAAAAAAAAATGCCAATCAGAATCACAATACAATCAATCAGGAAACCAATAAACAAAAACCTTGATGAAGACCTAAGATGGCTTTGCTCAAGCCTTGGATTCTGCAACCAAAAACAAAAACACACAGGAAACAAAGTATTCACAACATTGCTCAAAAAAAACAAAAAAGGAGTAAACCCCACAAGCACCGAACTGGCAGAGGAAATAGGCATGTCCAGGGGAGCAGTAATACACCAACTAAACCGGCTGAAAGAGACGGGACTAATATCCAAAGACGGAAGAAGCTACCGACTAAGAGAAACAAACCTAACAAACACCCTGAAGGAGATGGAGAGAGACATGAAACGCCTCTTCGAAGACCTTGAAGACATCGCAGCGGAATTAGACGAAGAAATCGGATTCAAAACAAGACAGCGAAGATGAACCCACGCTTATGCTTCATTTCCGCAGGCATATGCCTTGGCGCAGCAACCATCTACACAATAAAATACGGAATAAGCCTAATCCCTGCAATTGTAGCGTTAATAGGAATAATCAACCTGTTGCTTGGGCTGACTAAACCCCGAAAAAACATTAAACCACCCCAAACCGGGGGGAAACCTCAACACCCCGACTTCAGGTGCAGCCACTGCGGATACATGTGGAATAAAGAGAAACACCCAGCCCCCGAAAAATGCCCTAACTGCAACTGCCGCCACTGGATATGGTGAATACCCTCTATAGAAAGTACCCGATTAAACCCCCCAAAATCAGGCAAAAACTGAATCCAACCCAGCTGAAAGCAAGATACCCCACATAAGGGACTTCCCCTAAAACCCTATCCAAATCCGAAAAAGCCAAAATATTAGCATAGACTATATAGGGAAAGGCCAAAAATACATCCAATAGATCCGGGTCATCCAGACTCGCTAAAACGCCGGATAAATTCAACAAAAAACCCGAAACACCCCAAACGGCTCCAGCCAAAGCGGCAGCATTCTCCCCCACCAAAATAAGTACCCCTCAATAAAGTATCGCACCTAAACCCATCAAAATATATGAAAGACCCCAAGCGACATTACAGACGACTATAACCCTCTCGCGATGGGATAATCCATACAAAACCCAGAGACTGGCGGGGATAAGAAGAAGAAGCCAGGATATCAACGAGATGGATGATGCGTCCTTCTCAGCATAAATCTTCACAACCTGCGGCAGAAACATTAGGGGACCCAGAAGGCCTATGGGATACATGAGTTTATCTAAAAAATCCTTGAAGGAGTCAGGGTGAGGGTATTTCTCAAACCTAAGGTGAATGCGGCGGCGCACATGAAAATGATGCATAGCATTCGATAAATCAACCATAAATAAATGTTTACGTGTTTAGACATAAAAAAATAAGGGGGAAACTTTTTTTTGACGCAGGGGAGGGAAGGAGATAATGTTGGGCTGGGAAAGCCGTATCCCCCTCCCCCGCGTCGTGGGTGGTCGAATTAAAATTCCCTAACAATTTTTTAGGGGAACTACTTTATTGGGGCATGCGGCAGACGAATTCACATCCATCGGTTTCTATGTCGTATTTCCAGGACCCCACACACATTATGTGTGGTGTGTCCTTATTCCTCAGGGCACAGCATTCATCCCGCGCCTGAGGTGAAACCGTGCCGCAGCTTGACCCAAGAAGCGGCGCCTTCGGGGCATCTGCATCCGGTGTGGGGGGAAACAGCCTGAAATCCAACCCGATAACCAAAAGCGTCAGCGAAGTCACAATCAATATAGCCAAAAATATTTTTTGTTCGGAAATCATTTTCAAAAATTTCACCTCAAAAAAACAAATATGAGCGGGATATAAAAACAGTGACTGGTTTTGTTCGGCTGAAACCGAATCACTGGAAAGTTGAATCCAATTGTTTCTCAACCGCGTCCAACTCCCCCAGAAACTCCACTAATCCGGCGGCCTCAAGCTGCTGCAGCGTGCATTCAACCAAAGGAGGGTAGGCTTTAAGTTGATTGGGCGATAAATCAAGGTCACAGGTTATTTTCTCGACTAATTCAGACACCCCCCGCTCCCCATCACATAAACTCCAAAGTAGATAGGTGGTTTTGTTGACTTTGTATTTCCTGCCTGACGGATTAACAAGAAGCAAAGTCTGCTCGTTGACTTCACCTTCCTTTTCCCCCTTCCTCAAAGGCACCGGCATTTTCCTGTTATTATTGAAAGTAGGCATGCATAACGTATTGAGACGCCATACGCTGTGTGTTGAAAAATGAGCCGTTGAAGGCTATGTTTGAGGCCATCATCTGCATCCACCCTCCGCGGTCCCCGTAATACAGTGGCAAGATTTTCCGTTCAAGCTTTCCGTATAAGTCTTCAGCATCCTGTTTATCGTCGCTTTCCCCGGATAATGAGCCTATACTCCAGCCTGTGAAACCCTCCACGTGACCCTCAATCCACCATCCATCAAGGACAGATAAATTCAACACCCCGTTTACCGCGGCCTTCATCCCGGATGTGCCAGAAGCCTCCCTAGGGCGCCGGGGGGTGTTAAGCCAGACGTCACATCCTGAAACAAGGTATTTCGCAGAATAGATGTCATAGTTTTGAAGATAAATTATTTTCAAATCATTTGAGAGTTCTTTGGCTTTGTCGACAATTTTTTTAATCAACTTCTTGCCCGCCTCATCCCTTGGATGGGCTTTACCTGCGAATATAAGCTGTAGGCCCCCCGCATACCCCGCAATATCCCTTAACCTATCAATGTCTGAGAAAATCAGGTCAGCGCGTTTATAGGAGGTCGCCCTCCTTGCGAATCCAAGGGTTAAAACATCAGCGCCTAAATTCGTTTTATAGTGGGTGTTCACGAAATCCAGTAAACCCGCTTTAGCCTTCATATGCGCATCCCATATCCGGGGGTAGGGTATTTTAAGCGCGTTTCGAAGGGCATAAGAGTCCACCCGCCAGGAGGGGATGTATTCATCGAATAATTCAGCCAGAGGCGGGCAAACCCAGCTTGGAACATGGATTCCGTTTGTTATGGACTCTATGTGGTAGTGGGGGAACATCTTC
>WJJK01000325.1 GCA_014729705.1 Candidatus Altarchaeales archaeon
GCCCCTCACCCCGCCATGGCCGTGGAGGATAATTCGGAGGTTATGCTGGAACTCAGGGAAGACGTTCAAAAGTCCGTTAAAAAAGCTGACGACTTTGTCGAAGATATAGACCATCTCCAAAAACATCTGGCGGTACGGCAGACAGAGAGGGACCTTCAGAAATTATATAAAAACATGAAAAAAATCTTCCTGGTTGAAAAACCGAAGAATAACAGAGAGGCCTACGAAAGAAGAGAAGGAGCTAAAGCCAGGCCTCGCTATCCAGAAAGGGGGTCCCAACCTGATCCTGAAACCGAATTTAGAGATCCCTTCGAAGAAAAACATTCTATAAGACCTTAAGGTTTTTTCCCATCTTGTTCGGGTAATCCAAAGGGAACTAACTTTGGAGTGCCCATGTACTATAGCCTCGAGGAAATAGCGAACGCTTTCAATGTAGATCTTGAAGAAGCCCGTGAGACTCTGGGCAAAGCCCTGAGTTGGAGGTGGTCCCGAGACCATTACGTCAAAGCCTTTGAAACTTGTCGGTGGTGTGATACGTGGGGAGATGCTGGGGAGCATAACTCCTATGAGGGAGGGGTGCCAGCTTGTCCCTACTGCGTTGGCGGCATCCCAAAGGAGGCTTACAAGCTTCTCCAGCAGGTAGAAGAAGTGCTCCCGGATCATCGAGGCCTGTTCCCGCAAAACGTTCGAAGAATCATGGAAGAAACTTTGGACATGCCCGAAGTAAAAGAATCCTCTTTTCCGGAGCAAATCCTGGTAAAAGAAGTTATCCGGGTTCTTCGGACGAGCAGGAAAATGACCCAACATCTCCTCTCAAAAGGTGATCATTGGGTATGGGGAGTCGCCCGAGAGGTTCTGGATGGGTAATGCTCGTAAAGAATGGATCCTGGCCCTCAAAAACCCCCACCTGGCGGAGAAATTCTTGAGTAGATGGGAAAAGTGCCCTATTTGCAAAGGCTCTGGTATCGTTGCTGGGAGAATGGAGTATACAACGGATCGGTGCCGAAACTGCAATGGAGAAGGACTGATCGAGAAGAAATTCTCCTTGAGCGTTGCTGATAAGGAGCTGAATGGGCTTCTGCAAAGAATTCCCGACATCGAACTGAGAAACAAAATAATCAGGCTCCTGCAACGAAAAGGCCTGGCGGCATGAATATGAACATGAACCCGACCATTCTCCGGCTCCTCGGAGAAGCCTTTCACGGCCATGCTACTACGCAGGACATGGAAGAGCTGACCAGACTTCTGGTCCTGAAAGGCTACTACACGCCGCCTCCTATCAAAGTAAATAAAAAAGAACGGAAAAAGCTCCTCGAAAAATCTGTGAAAAAGATAACCAAGGAGGAAAGGGATCAGGTCCTTCAAGATGCTCACGAGGCCTTCAACCTTGCCAAAAAAGAAGGATCCCCCAGCGAAGATACCCGAATTGCTGCGTCAAAAAGTCCACAATATGCCTACCAATACGCTGTAGAAATTGATAAAGCCCCCTGTGAGGAAACCCGTACCGGAGCCTGTAAAGATGAGCACTACACCATCTTTTATGCCCGATGGGAAGGGGCAAACCCGGCATTAAAAGAACTCATGTGCGAGAAAGGACCAAAACCCGCCCTCTTCTATGCAGAGGAAATCCAGAAACTCCCGTGTGATCAAACCCGAGAGATAGCTTCTACTAGTTCCCAATGTGCCTATGAATATGCAATAAGAGTCGACCAGGGGACTCACCCTGTTACGAGGGAAAGTGCCCTCAAAAACCCCAGATATGCTTATGAATATGCTCTCCGGGTAGATAAAAAGCCAACGGACGATACGAGAGAAGCAGCCTCAAGAGATTCCCGATATGCTTTCTTGTACGCCAGATTTATAGATGATTGTTATCACCCGGTAACCTGGGCCGGGGCTGTCGACAAAAGGAGATACCGAGTCATGATTGGGGGCCCCGAGTCACAAAGAGCGACGGCGACCGTTGACGATTGAGGACCCGCTCTCAGCCCCGAGGCAAGCCTCGGGGTAACTGCTCCTTTATTTTTGATATATTTGAGATCGATGAAGGTCTCTGGGAAGAATATAAAGAGACTCTCGCCAAATTAGAAACTCTTTCGGGTAAGATCGGACAGGCCTTTGAAGAGCAGGTCAAAGACGAAAAAAAACCCAACCTGCATGGCACTATTCGATTTTGTCTCGGCCTATAAGGAGAAAGAAAATGGCTGGTTTTTCAGTAACCATTGAGAAGATTGAGGTCATACAGCACCACAATGCGGACCGCCTCGAGATCGCTCTCGTTGGGGATTACCGCTCTGTGGTTCTCAAGGGTCAGTTCAAGACCGGGGACCTCGTCGCTTACATCCCCGAGCAGGCAATCGTCCCGGACCCACTTCTTCAGGAGCTGGGGCTGAAGGGACGCCTCGCCGGTAAGGACAAGAACCGAGTCAAGGCGATCAAGCTTCGAGGGGTACTCTCTCAGGGAATCTGTTACGCAGCCCGCGAGGGTTGGGTTGAGGGGCAGGACGTCACCGAAGAACTTGGGGTCACCAAGTATGTTCCTCCGGTTCCCACCCATATGTCCGGGGCAGCTTTCGGTGCCGGAAAAGACCGCTGTGTCAGCTACGACATCGAGAACTTCAAACGATACCCGGACATTTTCAAGGAGGGGGAGCCGGTTACCTTCACGGAGAAGATTCACGGCACCTTTGCCCAGTTTGGGCTCCTTCCCCCCATGATGGCCCATCGGGAGCATGGTCGGATCATGATCGCTTCCAAGGGTCTTGCGGATAAGGGAATTGCCTTCCAGCTCAACAGCCCCGAGAACGAGAACAACCTGTACATTCGAGCTTTCAATAAGTACCCAAAGCTCCGGGCCGCTGTGGAAGCCTCGAACAAGGACACGGAGCCTGTTTCTCGATGGATTAACGCCGGTACTCCCGTGTTCATCCTTGGAGAGGTGTTCGGA
>WJJK01000326.1 GCA_014729705.1 Candidatus Altarchaeales archaeon
ACATAGCGTAGACGACAACCGGATCCTCGTCGAAGGCTGCGAACTCCCCCTCCCCCAAAATGTTTTCGAAGAGAAGGAGGTCTGTTGTGTTTAACCCCAGCTTCTTCGACAGCTCAGATGACCGGGTGTCCTCCACTAAAGCCGCTACATTCTCTCCAAGAAGTTTTTTGTAGTGTTTTTTAGCCTCACATTGTTCGGGGTAGATTCGTTTTCCCCCCATTTTTTCTCCCGCGGATTTCAGGCTTCCATCGAAAAACAAGTAGTCGGCGTCAGCCTCCGACTCGCATAAGGCTTTAGCTTCTTTAACAAACCTGATGGAGTCAAGCCTGTCTTCAAGGGCTTCATAGGGTTCGAAGAAGCCGCAGCTTAAGCGGCTTTCGTATTTCATGTTGCCATAGATTATCTCCCCTAAACCAGTGTATACGTCACGCTCCCTCTTGCCCTTGGTTTCGGCGTAGACCGCCACGCTGTGGCAAGCCCAAACCCCTGCATACCTTTTTTCGGACTTCAAAATACTTGCGTCACAGGCTAAGGCTGTGAAACAGGGTTTAGGTTGGGGGGTGTATCCCTGGAATAAAACCCCGCAATCGCGTAGTTTCGCGCGAACATCACTCCCGTCCCACGAGTTTTCTGCAGGCTCAGATGGCCGGGGTATCTTGAAATCCGTTTGGGGGTTGAAAAAACTGGTTAAGGGTTTCATCGCAGAAAGCAGTTTATATACTGTTTCAGATTAAATATATGCTTTAATGACCCAAGCCCTATTTTTCGATTTTGACGGCACATTATCTGATTCACTTACCCCGGTTTGGGTGGAGTATCAAAGGGTTATGAAAAAGCTGGGTTTGCCTGAGAAAACATATCAAGAATTTTGCCTTCACGTGGGGAAACCCTGGGAGCAAGTGCTTTTAGGTATGTGGCCTGACTTGGACATAAAAAGTTTCACCGAAAACTACCGGTTCAGTGAGGAGAAAGTCAAATCCATAGAGGGCGTAAACACGGCCTTGAATGTTTTATCTGAAGACTACGTGTTAGGTCTTCTGACTTCACGGGGGCGTCTTACCTTGGAGAAGCATATGCAATGCTCAAAGGTGGACCCAAAAATTTTTTCCGCGATATACACTAGAGACGATACCCGCCGTCATAAGCCCGACCCCCGCGTATTCAACGAGATCACAGCTAAATTAGGGTTAGATAAAGCCGAAGCCCTCTACGTCGGGGATTCGACTGTAGACGCCTTATCCGCAAGGGATGCGGGGATTGGTTTCGTGGGGGTGTTGACTGGGGCTGCGGTTGAGGAGGACTTTATGCGGTTTAACGTGGATTTCGTGGATTCAGTTGCGGATTTGCCCGACTACCTCAAGCAACTTCCCTAGGGGGGCGTTGGTTTTGAAGCCGTGGGGGTTGAAATGACATCTTGTGTAGGGGTAACCTGCTTGCTTTAAGGCTTCCTCCACTAAACTGAGTTTCGGGGGACTCGTCTTTTTTAATTCACTTATCTTATGCAAGTCGTAGTGGGGGAGGCTTATTCTCTGCTCATCCCCCACAAGAGATAGGAGGTCCCTGGTTTTAAGGTCCCCTGAAAACCCGCGCATCCTCTGGCAGGTTTTTTTGTCGGCAATATCCCCTCTCCAGAGGGGCCCGCATAAAGTGTTTTCCCCGCCGCACACACATTTTGGTTTTAGTTCACCTAGTTTCCTGTAGTTTCTTCTAAGGCACTTGAAGCAGTGTTGGAGGAATACAATTTCGCCTAGGTTTCTGGTTTTCTTGCTGGGTTTCTTCAAAGCCTTAAGATACACCCGCATGTAGTGTCGGGTTACGTGGGAAAAAAGAAAATCCACGCCGAATCCTTGCCTTAAAGCTGCGTGAGCTAGGAAGCCGCATAATATCCTTAAACCCAGTTCACCGTAGTATTCTGTGCGAAGGGATTTCGCCCCGTATTTACGCCTGCATGCTTTGGGGTAGGATCCGCATAGGGCGCTTGTGTCGGTTGCGCAAACACCAATGTAACCCCTGTTATCTAAAGCCATGAAGGCTGCGTCCACGAAACCCGTCGGAGGGCCGAAGGGGTCTAAGTCGATGTAGTCGTATTTCCCCTCAGACAATGCCTTCCTGGCTTTGAGATTCAATATTTTGACTTCA
The DNA here is from genome assembly GCA_014729705.1 of Candidatus Altarchaeales archaeon. Lineage (GTDB taxonomy): Archaea > Altiarchaeota > Altiarchaeia > IMC4 > SCGC-AAA252-I15 > WJJK01. The sequence goes on from WJJK01000326.1 coordinate 2,140, forward strand.
ACCTCATTGAGTTTAGCGTTCTCACAAATCAGTTCACAGGCGCGGGGGTTAGCGTCATTGAGTGTGACCTTCAGGCCTGCTTCTTTCGCGAGCCGTATCCCCCGCGCCCCCGAGCCTGCTAAAACATCAAACGCGTTCACGGGTTCAACTGCCTGAGCGAACAACACCGTTATGTCGCGGGCAAACCTCATATGGGGGTTGTAGAATACATCGTCTTTTTTGGTGGGCACTTCCCTGACATGGGTTTTAAGCTGGGTTTCACCCTCCAAGACGATTTTTTTGCCCATCAACTTAGGAAAAAGAATTAGAAACAGAAAAACAAAAAGGGATTCATTAAAATAATGAAGAAACCCAGTAAAATACTGAAACAATTCATTATTTTAATAAAAAAAAAAGAAGAAAAGAAGAAGGGGTTTAGCAGTGGTTGTACCTGATGGTGTAGGTCAACGTTGACTCCCCGTCGGCGGGCACCGGCACCCTCCACTTGATTTTCTGGTTGGACTCTTTTTGGTGTTCGTGGTTTTCATACACTATCTCCCAGTCCCAGTAGGCGTTTTCAAGCACAGTCACCACAACATCCTCGTCTTTGTGGTTTCTAAGCGTCACCTCCCAGGTGACTTCGTATTGGCAGCCTAAGTCTTCGACGTTCATCTGTTTTCTCTCCCCCACTATGTCGAAGGCAGAGCCTACAAGGATTCTAAGCGTTTCGTCTTTGGGTGTGTGGTCTATGGAGTCCTCGCCCACAAACTGGAGCAAGCCCTGCTTGTCATACTTAAACACCCTCACCCTGCCTTTGGGTAGGGGCATGCCGAGGCCGTTTTCTTCTTTGTTGTCGAAATTCAGTTTAACCTGGATCTTTTTACTGTCCTCTGAGACCCGCCACCAGCCGCCGGTGTTCTCATAGATGTATTCCTTCTCGATGGGGGCGCCGAGGGCCTCGAAAAGCGAGACCTGTTTTTGCTGTCTGTCTTTCAGGGTTGTCTTCCTATCCAGGTTGTACATGTGGTATTCAAATAATTGCTGCTGGCTGAACTGGTTCACAGACCCCACAGCCTCCATAGTGTAGTCCATAGTCTTGTATCTGGCTTGTGGTGCGGTGACGCGGTTCACGTCTCCTGCCACAAGCTTGAGTGTGGCGTTCTCAAAGGTTTTGCCTGCGTTGTTTGTGACGGTAACCCACCCGTTTAAATCCATCTGGGTGTCCTCTTCGTTGCTTACTAAGACGTAGTCCGCCATCCAGCTTAACCCGGAGGTCATATAAGATAACTCCGCGGTTTTGTTGCCTGCCCCCTTGTTTCGTATCATCCAGTTTAGGGTGGGTTTAGTTACTAATCCGGATGGCAGGCTCGGCAGAAGCAGGTTGTCTACGGAGACTATCTGTATCTGGCCTGAAGCCTTCTCAAGGATTAATTCGTTGCCGGCTGACGCAAGTAGTCGGCCTTCCACCGGCTCCTTAACCTCCCCTAAAATAAGGTAGCCTTTGATGTTTTCCCCTAAGTATTTCTCCAAAATCTTTTGTTTACTCACTAAATCGTATTCATAGTTTTGCTCAAGCACAGCGAAGCTGCCGTCGAGGCTGCGTAGTTTCACGCTTGTGGGGTCGATCCCTGAGGCGACGCCCACATAGGAGTGCCAGCCCACACCCTCGCTTAGGCTTAAATCCGTGACCTCCTTGACCACTCCCAGGTCGCTGTTGTAGACAGTAACCTCAAGGCCTGGAGTCGACTGCTGGTTCTCCTTTAGGAATCCGAATAAATCAAGTCCAGCCACTGGATTCATCATGAGAATAAAAAAAACTAGTCCGAAATAACATGATTCAATTTTCATGGTAAACAATTGGTTAACCCACCCATTTAAAAACAAAAGTTTTGTTTCGGCTAAAAGCGAATAATATTCA
>WJJK01000327.1 GCA_014729705.1 Candidatus Altarchaeales archaeon
GGCTAAGAAGCTCCAAGACCATCCGAAATACGCACGCATATCAAAGACACACATCGGAGGTGGCATCACAAAAAAAGAGGCAAGAAGGTTGGGGTTGCCTGAAAAAGACTATCTCCCCGAAAGCCTTGAAGAAAAAATCGTTTGCCTCGCAGACAAACTCACAACCGAAAACAAATACATAACAATAGAGGAATCACTAGAAAGATTCAAAAAGAAACTGGGTTCAACACATCCGACAATAAGTCGGATAAAAAAAATGAACAAAGAAATAAATTCACTTCTCAAGTAAAACCACGCGGGACTCCCTTTGCTCGCCTGCAAGCGCGTATCCGGTTTCACGGGATATTTCTTCGGCAAACTCCCGAACCCTAGCATGAGAAGGCATATTATCCAATGACAGCCTATGCCTTGAACCGCCGATAAACATGTAGGCTTTAGCTTCAACGAAGTCGGGGCTGGCTTTCTCAATCAATTTCGCATAACCTTTTACGTCAAAAATATTCAATCCTTCAACCAATGTAAGACGTAAAACCTTTCTGGTGTCAAGTGAGGGGAAAAGAGAAAGCGATTCATTTAACTTACTCCAACCACCCCCCACAACAGGTTGGCAAAGACCTTTATATGTCTTCTCATCCGGGGCGTCAACTGAAACATAAAGCTGTGTCGGAAGCTTACTTAAACACTCAAGCATCTTGGGGCGGGTTCCATTGGACACAAGGTATGTGGTGTATCCTCTTTTCCCGAACTCGGAAATCAATTCACCTAGGTTAGGGTAATACGTAGGCTCCCCCGCAAGGCTGATGGCCGCCTGATTAGGTTGATGGGCCTGCCGCCATCTACTCTCATTAATATCGTCTAAAATACCGCCAAAACCGGTTAAAATCAAGCGGTGTTTACGTTCAGCCTCCTCAATTATTTCTGAAGGCTCATCCACCATCCCCATCTCACTTGACTTAGTGTGCTCTATGTTGCGCCAACAGTATACGCAGCGGTGGTTGCAGTATTCCACAGAGGGAGTGAATTGAAGACACCTATGGCAGTCTATTCCATAAAACTTCTCTTTATAGCAAACCCCCACACCCTTGATGCTTTTCTTAGTCCACCCACATAATTTCACTGCACTATGGTTCCCCACAAGCTTGTAGTGTTGCTTTAACAAAAGTTTTTTGAATTCATCTTCAAGCATTTTTAAGCAAGGATTCTTATAATGAATGTATCTTATTATAGTTGTAAAATTGGGGTGACTACATGGTAACATACATTATTGCAAGGCAATTGGGGGGCAAACCAGTTATTACAGTAGGCGGCGAGGAACTCGGCAGACTCGATGACATAATCGTTGACGAGGCGACGGGAGACTTCATTTCCGTGATCGTTGAACCAATAGCAGGCGGCCCACCAAGGATCTCATACCCAAAAGACAAAGACGGGAACCTAGTGATACCGTGGGATGCAGTGAACGCCGTAAGCAAAGTAATGGTTGTGAAAGACTAGAAAATTTTTCTGGCTCTGTAGAAACCCTGTTTGAGGGAGGGTATTACGAAAAACTGGTTTAAGCAGTTTTGTGCATGAATTCCTTTGAGTGATTCATCGTATCTAGGGGTTTGTTGCCCCTAGACAATTGAATTAGGCGGCCCTCAGTTAATTTTAAGAACCAGTACGACAAAGACGCATGTCTTTGTGTACACGAATTGCAAGGCAATTCGTTGTATTTAAAGCTGGTCCAGGACCTGCCGTGATTTCGCCGAGCAGGTTGAGGTCTGCGACAGCCTAGCAGCCAGACAGCGTGTTGCAGCCCAAACCCCTAGCCTCACAAAAAAAAACCAGAGCAAAAACTTAGGGAAAACCAAGGGTGAGTTAAGACGGCAACTCAAACAAGACTTCCCACCAAAAAAAATACAGCCAGCCAAGCAACACTCAAAATCATAATGTGATTTTGGTGCACAGAAACAAGCAAAAATTGTTTCTAGTGAATAGAAACCATTTTCTCTTTTAATATCTCTCACACTAATTCCTTAACGTGGATACTATTGTTTTATGCGTTGACCGAGACGACGACATCGGCAGGCACACCGGCGTCAGAGGACCCATCGTAGGGGTTGAAAGAAACCTCAGAATCGCTCAACGCCTAGCCTTAACCGACCCCGCCGACACCGACGTAAACGCCTTATACGGGGCCCTGAAACTCGCCAGAGACCAGGGGCTTGAAATCGCAACCCTGACGGGAGACAAAAACGTGGGATTAGTATCAGACAAGAAAATAGCCCGACAACTTGATAAAATCATAAAAGAACACAACCCGAAAAACGTTATCGTCGTAACCGACGGCCTAGACGATGAACAAGTCATACCAATCATACAGTCGCGGGTGAAAATCAATTCAGTGAAAACCATTGTAGTCAGACAAAGCAAGGAACTTGAGAAAGCCTACTTTAAACTAACCCACTTCCTCAAGGAGATATCACAGGAACCTGATTTAGCTAGACTCATATTCGGTCTGCCTGGAATAGCCTTAATGCTTCTGGCGATCGGAGGGGAAAACGCCTACAGAC
>WJJK01000328.1 GCA_014729705.1 Candidatus Altarchaeales archaeon
GCCCGAGTTGTATATGATGTCATCCCTGACCTCTTCCACGGCATCTAGGCCGTTTGTCGTCGTCGTAAGGGAGCCTGTGACATGTGCCCCATTCTCACGCTCGATGTCGTACGCAACGACGTCTCCAGACTGGATGGCACCCAGACCTGCAGGAAGGTCCAGGAGACTATAATCAGTCGTGAAGGACTCCCTGTACCCAACACCATATAGAGACATGACTGTGCGGTCAAACTCAGGCCCTAAGTCACCTATAGTAAATAGACGCTGACCATTGTAGTCATAGCACTCATACCCGGCTACACCCGTGTACCCTGCTTGAGACACTCCGGTGACCCCCAGGACGCCTATACCACGCTTCACCAGCACAGCGGATATAGCTCCTGTTGCTCCTGAAACTTCATCATTACCGAAGATAGCTGGATTCAGGTCGGTGATCTGAGCCGGTATCGAGAACGTGTTGCCCTCGACTCCGCCATCAAAATGAGCATCATCCCCGACAAACAAATCCTTCTTCACTCGTGCGGAGTCATTCACATCTACCACGATATTGATACCAGATGTACCCCACTTCGAATCGGGACCATCCCATCCAGGCTGCATAGTATTTATACCCAAACGACCCCTATAATCTGTCGTCTGGTAGTTATCTATCGTGTGGCCTGTCCGTGCTTCCTTATATTCCATAAGAGAGCCCGTATCACCCTCCATCATGGTCATAGACAGTCCAGCGGTACCGCTCTCACCCTTAGCATAGATGCTAACATTATCTCGGTACTCTCGAGCGCCGGTCGCTCCTATAGTGCCCGTGTATCCCTTTTCATATCCCACATAGAGCGATCTTAGAGATTGGTCACGAGCGACTACTTCACCTGTATGGAGGGCTTCAGGACCAGTCTCGAAGGGGACGAGGCCTGTCTCATGACCCACCATAAGAGCGTCCATGAAAAACTTGCCGTCATTATCTAGCACGCGCGGTGTCACTACATCAGTGTTCAGGGCCTCTGTGTCGATACCTTGATTCAGGCCTGTAGCGAAGGCTCCCTCATCCACGACGGCGCTCGGGAACTGAGCCTGGAATCCTGTGTATCCCAGCTCATTCACATCCGCCTGTGTGTACCCGCCGTGACGCAGACGATACCCTACTTCCTCAAGACTAGGCACACGTTTGTTATACAGAGTCAAGAGGTCAACGATATCAGCAGTATTGATATTATCCTGATTAGCGTGCCTATATATAACAGCGATGGGGATCTTGTATTCATTCTCTATAGGATTCGAGTCGTTCGGGGAGATACCTCCCAGGAACTCAGCATTGTTGAAAATATCTTCACTGATAGGATAGGTCGTAGTGTCCCATCCCTCATAGACTCTGATGTCGAAAACCGCGCGGAGGCGATTGGCTGTGTCCCTGCCGATGATGGGATTGTCAAGCCCTGTATCCAGGTACACATCCAGGTCCGAACCAGACACCGACGTAACTTCCTCAAAGTGCAGGTGCATGTAGACGATATCGATGCGATCTGTGGTCGGTGTCGTGAGGCTTGGGATCGCCGTAAGAGTTTTATACTTATCAGAGACTGTATCAAGGTCAGTTGAAGAGCTGGAATAACGCTGACTCTTATAATCTACATCTCCTGTGAAAAAGATATAGAATCCCTTAGCATATAGGACTGAGGGATGATCTAGGCTATCTCCTCCCGCGGTACCTCCTGTAACAGTGAAGTTATTTGCGGGGGCTGTAGCTTGCACCACCTTAAAAGCGCTCTCGGTTGAGACAGCTGAACTAGCGTACTGATTCAAAGGAGCGGCTACATCACCATAAATACGTTGGACAGACCTTCTTGCTTGGTCAAGAAGGCCTATACCCATATCACGTATCTCATCATCAAGTAATGGTCTATTACGCTGTGGGTGCAAGAAGTAATATCTACGGCGCTCATCATAAATGATGATATTCGAATAATTCCCTTTTTGTCCGGCCATGTCGGTTTCCTATCGCCTTCCGATTTGATTGAAAACAGGACCTACAGGTCTCCTGGATGCAAAGCCTCTATATCCTTTACCTGGACGATTGAGGCTGGCCTTAACTCTTTCAGTATGGCGTATAGCGCGATATGAGCTCAGTCTGGATGATGGGGCTAATGAAGCCTTATAGTTAAAGACCTTATTCTTGTATTCAGTCGCGAGCAACACCATACGAGCGAACCCGTCACTCCTATCATCATGCATGCCCTTACGATCTGGAGCAGATACTTTGATGATATATCTAGATCTCTGTTCAGCCTGTAGTGAGAGTATCTCCTGTACAAGTTCACTATCTTTGTTTATCTTTTCTCCTACTTTAATAGGATCACCCTCAGGAAGTCGCAGAGCGTTAGACAAAAACTGTGTAAGAAGATTCTGATATGTATTAGAGTTTAGCACATCAGTGAACTGTCTATACTCAAACTGTTTCAGGCCTTTTTTCTCTAGGATAGGCATGACTGCCATGCCGTAGTACTGGTCAGCAAGAGCCTTCACGATGTAGAATTTATCTGTATATGTAGATATCCACTCTGCCATTTCTTCTGGTTCAAAGTAGTCTCTCTTTTCTTCCGAAGCGTACCGTACATCGCACACATCCACCTCTATTTTATCGTGCATGACACCGTCTTCACCCTCTTCCTCGGTCCAGTGTCCTATACATATAGAGGTACCATCGTGCACAAGTCCAAGGTCGATCCCCATAAAATGGGGTGTGCGTGACATACTATTCATTTTATACTTCATACCAGGCACAACATTTTGCCGGACCATCTCCGGATCTTCTATCCACCCGAACATCCGATCGCTGAATTCAGCACCAAACTCAGAGCGGAAGACGATAGGGTTCTCACGATATTTGTTCCTAAGATAGTCCGTAGATAAATCAGGGTCTACTTCCCACGTAGACGCTTGTATCATATGAAGGTCTTTACCCTCATCTTCTTTATAGGATCTCTCGTACTCCTCATAAAACTTACCTGATTTTGGTCCTGGAGATGAGATGCATATGATCTTTCCCTCTTGGACTCCCGTCACTGGGTTCTTAAATTTAGCAATAGAGGGAGTTACCGCATTGTAAATAGCGGTATCGCTGTGGTCCCGTGAGCTAGACTTGCGAGCTCCTGTATTTTCATCCACAAAGAAGAATGCCATCTCATCGAGAGCCACAACAATATTTGTAGGTCCACGTAGACCTTTAGCACTACAAGGGGCCACTCTAATGACTAAAGATCCCTTAGTCTTGCTGCCATACTTATCTAAATCACGTTGTGTGCGGAGACGGATATGCTGAGCTGTAGGTTTACCACGATACTTTCTAAAGAACTCACTACGCTGGATGTGTCCTACGACCTTCTGATACAGCTCACCCGCAGTCTCTTTACTCGTAGAGATACAACACATCTTGATCTCATCTTCAGGCATGATGCCATAGTATTCCTGAGGTGAGTACTTGTTAAGAAGACGATATGCTTCATACGTGATGATACAGCTAGTAATCGTGGAGTTGTGATTAACTAGACCGTTTGCTGTAAAAGATGCCCCATCAGGTACTGTGAGGTCATATACTTGTTTTGACCCCTTTTCTATATCAACTACAGGGTCATAGAAATGTTCTGTATTCTGTATATTATAAAAGTGCTTAAGAACCTCTTGAGAAGCTCCTATCTCC
>WJJK01000329.1 GCA_014729705.1 Candidatus Altarchaeales archaeon
AAATCTTGGCGGAACCCACATGTGCGACTCCTGCGGGATGGTTGAGCCAACCTATAACATGGTGCTATCTTTTATCCTAGAAGATGAGTCAAGCAACATACGCGTCATAGCCTTCCGGGAGATAGCTGAAAAACTCATATCCCTTGACGCAGAGGAGGCGATGAACCTGATCGGGGAAACCCAGGATGAAGCAGCCCCACTGGAACACGCCAGAGAGAAGCTTTTGAAAAAAGAGATAACGGTAACCGGCAACACCCGATACAACGACTACAACGACACCCTGGAGGTTATAGCCAACCAAATCGACCAAACCGGTTGAGGGTGTTCTTTAATCCCCGTTTTTGCGAAGAATCAAACCCGATAAAGGTTTAGGGTAGAAGTAGGTGCTTTTCTGAGGCATTCTCTGACCTTCCTCGGCTATCTGCTTTATCTGGGTTAATTTAGTGGGATTCAGTATTAATCCTATCTCGTGTTTGCCTGAATCAATTTTTTCCTCAACCTCATCCAAGTCCTTGCAGAAACTCAGGTATTCTTTGTTTTCAGGCACACCCATAACGTGTTCTATTACGAGTTTATGGAGTATGGAGACGTCAAGACGGTTCCTATCATCAGATAAATCCATAAACCGCTTTAAAGACGAGACATCCCTTAATTCAAGGGTGAACCAACAGCCTTCGGCGTATAAACCGAATACGTGTTTATCCTCCTTGCCTCGTAATACCTCAACCAACTCTTGTTTACTGTTTTTCTTGGAGACATCGAAATATTGGCCTAAGTCCTGCATCAAATCATCCAGACTCTTATCTAATTTGTTGATCATCCGGTGGGTGGGCAGCACCAAAACATCGTCGTCCATATTCAAAACGAGCATCAGGATGTAGGGTTCGCCTAAACCGTTTTCGGTGACATGGTATTTGAGGGCTGTAGTATACCTGTGGTGGCCGTCTGCGATAATAATTTTTTTGTCCGACAAAGCCCCTGTTATGGCTTTCTTCATCTTATCGTCTTTTATGTGCCACATACGGTGTCTGATTTCGTCTGAATGCATGAAATCAATGAATGGATCGCCTAATGCGTACGCGTCAACAAGATGTTTTATCTTTTTTTCCGAGTCAGAGTAAACCCCCACAATCATCTCTATGTCCGCCTTTGTTTTAGATAGAAGCTGGTATCGGTCTGCGATCGGGCCTTCATAGATCTCCTCATGGGGCAGTATAATGCCCTCCTCAAAAGGCTCGATCTTGACTTTCCCCACAATGCCTCGTTGAATCCGTCTCTCCCCCTCAATCACGTATTGCTCTTCATAAAGATAAAATGATTCCCCATCCTGTACCAGTATTCCCTCATCAAGCCAGCGGTTGAGGGTCTGAGCCGCTTTAACATATTTATCCTCTGAACCCCCCTTTTGGGGGAGATTAAGTTTAACAAAATTATACTCTGATTTACTCAGATACTTCTTTCTCCTCTCCTCATCTAAGACGTCGAAGGGCAGCGTAACCACTTTCTCAAGCTGAACCTTTTCGCCGTTGTAATGAATCCCTTTAAAAGGCAGTACCTCAACCACCCAAAAAAATAGGAACAATAAGTTATAAATCAAGCCTACTTGTGGAAGACAACCTCGGTGTGGGGGTAGGCTATATGTACTTTACCCTTATTTTCAGGTTCATTGATCAACTCAAGTATGCGGTAGGTTATCTCGGACTTTGTTCTCCTGCGTTTAATGGCCTCACAAACGTATTTAACGCTGAAATCCACGGAAGACGGCGCGAAAGTCGAGAAAACTATGGGTTCCTCGCTTAAAACATTCTCTTGGGGGGTGTCTTTCAAGTAAAACCTCATGCGGTTTACGGCTTTCTCCATGGAATCCCCTAATACCTCCTCTGCAGCCTGCTTAACCAGTTTCTTGGCATGTGCAAAGTTGCTTTCGTAGGTGATGGAGACCGTCACATCATCCCATATGAAGGGAAACTCCTTTGTGTAGTTGAATACCGCCTCCTGCAATACTATGTTGTTTGGCAGAGTGATCAAAACCCCTGTGGGGTCGTCGCCCGCAGTATCCCGGCCGAATTCCCTGAGCACGGTATAGAAAGTCGTTATGTCGACCACATCCCCCTGCATATTCCTAACTATTATCCTATCCCCTATGCGGAAGGGTTGTTTGGAGTTTATTATCATCCACCCCACCAAGCTCGTTATAGGCTGCTGCAAGGCGACAGCCAACCCCGCTGAGAAAACACCCAAACCTATTCCAAGGGAGCTGATGTTTCCAGTGTATCTTGCGACCACAATCAGCAAGGCAATACCCCAAAGCATGTAATTCCACACGTTAACAAGCATCCGCCTGCTTGTAGCATCCAGGAACTGGGTGTACTGCGTCAAAAGAGGGGTAGTAGCCTTCAATAGAATGCTTGTGATAAGAAACATCAAAAGAATCTGACCCACATTAAGTATTACAGTAGCGTATTCAACCGGAAGAGGCAGAACCTGTTTTTGAACCGAAATATAGAGGAAGCTTGAGACGATGAAAAGCAGGGTGTTGATTATTATGAACACACTTTGTTTTCGGGCTATGTTCCTCAGATGCTGTGTGAACTCCTGCTCACCCTTTATGAACAAAAAAGGCCTCATCTTCTATGCATAAATTTATATACTAGTTTTTTGTTTACATATAATTGTTGTTTCGCAAAGCAATTAAATAAAAAAAACTTTTTGTGAGGAGACTATCATGGAGATTCCAGAGGAATTAAGATACACCAAAGAACATGAGTGGGTTAGGGTTTCAGACGATGAGGCGACAGTGGGGATAACTGAGTTCGCTCAAGACAGTTTGGGGGAAGTGGTTTTCGTGGAATTGCCTCAGGAGCAGGAGGAATTCGGCGAAATGGATTCCGCAGCCTCAGTAGAATCCGTTAAATCTGTTTCAGAGATATTCTGCCCCCTAAAAGGCAAGATCACGGCCGTAAACGAGAAACTGGACGACCAACCTGAATTAATAAACAGCGACCCCTACGGGGAGGGCTGGCTTTTTAAGATACAGCTTGAGGGCGAGGAAGGATTGGAGGAGCTTATGACTCAAGATGAGTACCGTGATTACCTGGATGAACAGAAAGGGTGATGGATTACCTGCCACACGATACTCATCTGATAGAGGAGGAGTTTAGGGGAGAGAAGAATTTATTCGATTCAATACCCGAAGACATCCGTTTAAAAAAAGAACTTAGGTTAGGGGCGGGATTAAGTGAGCTACAGCTTAAAGCCCAAGCCAAAAAAATCTCCGAGAAAAACAACCCCCCACATGCGTCTTTCCTTGGAGCGGGATTCTACAGACACTACGTACCCGAGGTAGTTGACTACATCCTAAGCCGCCCTGAATTCTATACAGCCTACACCCCCTACCAGCCTGAGGCAAGCCAAGGCATGCTTGAAATACTTTTCGAATACCAATCCCTAGTATGCCTTCTAACCGGCTGCGAGGTCTCAAACGCCTCCCTATACGACGGCCCAACAGCGTTAGCCGAAGCCTGTCTTATGGCTTGCCGAATAAAAAAGAAAAAAACGGTGTACGCCTCAGACACCCTCAACCCAATGTATCTGCGGGTTCTTGAAACTTACGCCCGTTTCTGCGGATTTAAAGTAAGAAAGTATGACTGCAAAGAACCCCTCTTCAGCGAGGACGCGTGCGCCGTGGTTTTCCAGAACCCTGATTTCTTCGGGAAAATCCATGACGCAGACGAAGCTGATTTGCCTGAGGATCCCTTGAAAATAATTTGTGTCTGTGAGGCGACCTCCTTCGGCTTAATCGACCCACCCCCAAACCTTGACATCTGCTGCGGAGAGATGCAGGCACTGGGCAATCCCCTTAACTTCGGAGGACCCAGCCTGGGGTTTCTTGCAACCAAACAAAAACACGTAAGGAGGATGCCTGGGAGATTAGTGGGCCAGACGAAGGACGGGCAGGGGAATCCGGGATTCGTTTTGACCTATCAAACCCGCGAACAACACATAAGACGAGCTAAAGCCACAAGCAACATATGCACAAGCCAGTCTCTTAACGCCGCCTGCATGGTGGCTTATCTGAAGTTACTCGGATCAAAGGGGCTTGAGAGGGTTGCTTGGGAGAGCCATCAAAACGCAAAATACTTAAGAAAACGAATCACTGAAATACCGGGAACCAACCTAGCTTCCTCTGACGCCTTCTACAACGAGTTCCTAATTGAAGCCGGAGAGAGTCTCCCTGAAAAAGCGCAAGAAAAAGGCATTGAATTGGGTTTCAGGGTTTCCCGGTGGACCCCCGAATACCCGCAACACCTCCTCTTATGCGCAA
>WJJK01000330.1 GCA_014729705.1 Candidatus Altarchaeales archaeon
ACGAAATGGCGGATCCCAGGAAAGACTTGTTCTCCGGGACTACAACCCCATAGCCGGGAGGTAACCACTCTACATAGGAAACCTGGTTTACCGTATCCTTTTCTGAAAGGAAATTATCTTTAAGGGCAAAATACCCGTCCTTGGAAAGGATAATCTCCGCAGGCTTAATCCCATAATAACGGAGGCGAGAAACCGCTTCTCCAACCCCTTCGTGAGTCAATGGGTAAACATTCCCCCACTCTTTTTTCAAGCCCTCCTTTTCGACAGCCTGTACGATTGAGGGATAGATTTCTTCAAGAGTCTCGTCATATCGGAATGCTGCATTGAGGAACTCTTTGGGCTGCCTAACCCAAAGGAGCCGCTTCGCCATACCCGATATAAGATACGGATAGGTTTCGGGAGATACAGGAATACTCTCCATCATCAACCGGCGCCCAGTGGTCTTAAAACCCTCCTCACTCAGACGAGTTATCTCGAGAAGGCCCTCCTGAATCGTTTCTGGACCCTGAATCGTTTCCTGTTCCTGGGTGACTTCCTGCTCCGACATTTCTACGATCCCCTTTGTTTTCCCGACCACCCGTCAGAACTGACGGACCCTCTCCTTCAAAAGAAGGCCACTCTCCCGAAGTCTCCAGAACCCACATAAGAGCTGCCATATCCCGGTAATGGAAGGCAATCTGCCCTATGGTGGAGGTCGACATAAAATGATCAAACTCTTCCTTCAATTCATCCGGAGGCCTCTTCGGAATAAATTCTGGACATCTACGGGCTTGGGAAAGCCCCTCTTTGGTATCCCCATCACAAACAATAACCCCCCAAGAGGTAGAATCCTCCGGAACATAGCAGCAGAGACCTATTTTTTTCCCGCACTCGAATTTCTCCAGTTTGTTAAAAATACAATTATAAGGCTTTTTCTTGAGATGTTTTTCAAGGTAAGCCTTCATATAACGGAAGCGAAGTTGTTTTAACTTCCTCCATATCACCCCCTCTCGTTTCATTTCTTCCTCACTTCCTCAAAGGAAACACCCTTCACCCCTTTCTTTACTCTGTATACCTTATCCGCATGTTCAGTCAAAGATTCATTATGAGTGATGACCATCATATCTAAATCCAACTTACTACACAGAGTCTTGAAAAATTTACTCATATTGCGGGCATAATTCGCATTTACAGCTGAGATCGACTCATCCAAGAACAGACAAGACCGTAGACCCCTCCTACGAATAACCATCAGGCGAAGAAGGATAGACTGAAGAGTTGCTATACTGCCCCCATAGTCCTCGAGGACGTCCCCTGAGGAGCCGTCCTCACACGTAGCCAGGTCCACAGATACCTTGCCTCTCTTGACGCTTACATCAGCCTCTACGGCCACGTCCTGATCATCAAAGACCACTCCGAGCCCTTTGGTCTGAAGCCTCTTGAGGGTCCCGACCGCCTGCTGAATTTCTTTGTCTATCAAAGTTCGGAAAAGCTCTGATACCATGTCAAGAGTTTTAATCTCCTCCTCGAGTTCAAGAACCTCCTTTCCAAGGCGGTCCACATCAGAGGAAGCCATATCCCGCATTGTAACGACGCGGGTAATCCTCTCTTCAAGCGGAGAAACGGAAGGTATTTCTTTTGGCATTATTCGAGGATCCATCCCAGAACCGTAAGCCTCTTAATACCTTCTTTTGATTCCTCTAAACTCAGAAATCCCCCTGGAGGTCTCTCGGCAAGACCCACCTTAATCTCATTCCCCCATGTATGGGGGAATACCTTCGTCAGAGACTTGGCTGAAATCGGGAACCCTTTCTTGGGAAGTTCTGCAGCCCCTTCATCGGCATCGAACTCAATACCGGGAATTTTGAGTTCCACATCCTGTCCGGAAGAGGATTTCATCGACAAGGCGATTTTGTTACGAACTCTTCTCAAGAGAAGACGGTTCTTCAAATCTTCCTGCCAATCTGCGCTGGCCGTGAGGATCTTTATGCAAGTAAGAAGTTCTTCCTTGGAGAAAACCCAATAATTCTTTGGTGACTTCTGAGCTTCTCCAAGAAGGATTTTAGGAAACTCGTGGGAAGGCTTCTCTTCTCCTAACATAGCTCCGGAATCAGCTACGAAAATTGTTCCCTCTTCATGCTCATACACTTTAACCATCTCGCATAGGGTTAAAAACTTCGAGAGGGTTGGGGTGTTCTTCCCTCTCAGTCTCGAGGTACATTTATCCATCCCTTCAATCGAAACCTCAACCCCGCTTGCATCGTTCGTTGCGTAAAGAAACCCATCTTTGAACTGCATGTTACAAAGACGAGGTTGCTGAGACTCATTCCCAGAAACAAACAAACGAGCATAGGTTACGGCTTCTCTCAAAAGAGAGGCCGAAACTTCGGCCTTCATCTCGGACACTTCGAGATCCTCATCCCAATAAGGGAACTGGGAGGGGTCCATCGACTGAAAAACTACGGCACCTCTCGGACAGGTCGCGGTGACTTCTTTACCGTCAAACTCGAAGACAAGACTCGAATCCTGGACAGCAGAGA
>WJJK01000331.1 GCA_014729705.1 Candidatus Altarchaeales archaeon
GGCTTGGAGGAAGCACCCTAGGAATGAAGGAATACAACGGTGGATGGGGCCCTGAAACCCAACTCCCCGCAGGAGTTGACGTAACAGGCACACCCGGAGACGAGGTATTTACGGTCTTCATACCCTACAGCCTACTAAATGACGGAAGCTTCGGATGGAGCGTCAACGTAGGAGCACGCAACTCAGGCGGCACAAAATTCAGCCAATACCCTGTGGATTGGGTGCGTTGGGCTGGGGCCGGAGTATATGAGGGAACACCGGTGCGTGACTGGTGGGTTATGGACCATGTCACAGAAATCACGTTAGACTGTGAAGATAAACTACCCCACCCCTCAGAAGTCAAGCAAATGTGCTATAAAATCAGCTTCGACAACGACACCACCCCCTGGTTAACCGACCAGTATTGTGGGGACTTCGGCGGTGACATGAAAGGCGATGAATGCTGCGTAGACCCACAGGGGTTGCCGTATGCATTCAACTTCACTGAAGACAGCCTACACGACCTATACTGGCGCTGTGAAGATCGCCTTGGAAACATGTGGGTTGATGAAGTCGAATACTTCAAGGTAGATTCAGTTGCACCCACTACAACCAAAAACATAACTGGTTGTAAGTACTGGGACGACAGCCAACAACTCTACTACGTAAACTGTGAAACCAACATAACCTTCCACCCAACCGACGGCGGACCGGTATGCGCAGTGGGAGGTGTAACCACCTACTACGCGTGGGATGACGGCAACCTAACCTTATATGAGGGGCAGGTAATCAAGCCACTGGCAGACGGCATACACACACTAGCCTACTTCAGCCAAGACGCTCTAGGAAACATCGAGCAAATGCAATACGAAGACGACATACTAGACTGTGCGCCTCCAGTAATTGAAAACATCAGGCCAGCCTACTGTGAATACACGCCGGATGAGACCATAGAATTCACTGTAACTGATCCGGGTGTCATGCCCTCAGGAATCAACCTTGCGAGCATCCAAGTCATAGTGGATGGAGTAGCTGACGCAGGCTTTAGCCCACAAGACGACTGTACTACGACTGACGGCGGCTTAAGCTACCACTGCCTGTTTGAGGCGCAAAACATTAGCGAAAACAAGACACACATAGCAGTGATCACAGCCTCAGACAACGTATGCCACTCAGCCGAAGACGTCAAACGCTGGACCAACTGGGTGAACATAACCCTAACCCACGAGGACCAGCTGAGCGTCACATGCCCAACCTGCAAGGACGCGTGTACAGACACCGGCTGCCCCTTCCTTGAGTGCAGCTGCGCAGGCTTGCCTGAGACAACAGACGTATGGGTGGATTTAATCCCGCCACAACAAATGTGTGACGGAGACACACCCTATACTGTACCAGACGGTACAATAGTTGACTTGAGCATGAGCATCGGCGGATTCTACTGGCCATACACCAACTTGCCCACAGTAAACGGACAGGTGCATGCATCAACCATGCCTAACCCGCAGGCGGGAGTCTCACAAGTAACCGCCACCACCGACGGGTTGGTAGGAGAAAGTGAAATAGAATACATAACCTGCCATGTGACAGGAGTATGGGTAGTAGCAAATCCAGAGACACTAGTAGCCAACGGCACAGACACAAGCCAGCTAACTATACAACTAGTAGACGACTGGGGTAACGCAGTAGCACTAGCCGGAGCCAACATAGAACTAGGACTAGATCTTGAAGGCACCATCACCCCAGACACGGTGACAACAGACGCAAACGGACAAGCAACAGCCACACTAACAGCAGGCACACAAACAGGTGAGGCAACCATAACCGCGGAAATACAAGGAAGCAGCATAACAGACACAACCACTGTGGAATTCACTGAACAGACAATTGAACCATTCGACGACGAACTCGCTATCGCTGCGGAACAGTGGACTCTTGTTTCAACGCCAGAACCATTAAATGACAGTGAAACTGGTAATGTGTTCCCAGGGGACTTTGTGTTGCTATACAACAACTCAGACGAGTCTTGGATCTTCCCACCAGCGACAGTAGATGAGACATTTGGTTACTGGGTATACAGTATGGATGCCGAGACTATTCCATTGGTTTACAACGATGATCCGCTTGCAGTCCCGCCTGCAACTTCTTTAGGTGTTGGGTGGAATATGATCGGCCACAACCTCAGACAAGAGATGAGCATAAAAGACGCTTTACTGTCTATTGATGGAAGTTATGCCTATGTCTTGAAGTATACAGGTTCAGGTTGGGATCTTTATGTCGCCGGAGCAGACAACACGGGGCCTGGGAGGTTCAACGTGATGGAGCCCGGTGTGGGTTACTGGGTTTATATGACTCAAGCCGACAACTATGCTGGGTTACCTGGTTAGTTGACTAATTAAAGAAGTCGGCTTGATGCCGGCTTTTTTTTTTGTTTTTTTATTTAAGAAAATGATTTTGGGTTTGAATGACGCAGACTTGAACGTCAAACTAATTGCAAGCTTTCTTTTATTCTTAGTTTTATCTTTTTCTGTGGCTTCAGCTGACGCACCCCTATTGCCTATGATAATAAAAGGTAAATTAATAGTGGGCGGTGATGAAGCCCCAAAAGGCACGGTTTTGAAAGCATACATTGGTGGGCGTGAAGTCTCCTCATACAATCTCACAAAAGAGGGTGATTATGCTTTAAACATACCTGGGTTCTCTGAATATCAGGGAAGAGAGATATCATTTACCATAGATGGGGTGCAAGTTGAAAACACGAATTTAGTGTGGGCCTCTGGAGAGACAACAACCAAGTCAATAACGGTCGAGGAAATAAAGCAAATCCCAACTACTACTGTCTTGGAAGAAGGTTCAGGAAAATTAGTTGAAGACGCTAGTTCTCAAAAAAATTATGCGGGGTTATTGATTATTGGTGTTTTAGTTGCTTTAGGCGTTGTTTTCTATCTATTTAATGAAAAAAAGGATAATGGAGTCATTGAACAATGAACGTACTATTTATAAACTTATCTTGCGTAAGATATACACTACTTGGGTGGTACTAAATGGGGGTAAATAAGACTACTGGACTGACTATTTTTGTATTGATAACGATTGCCGGACTCGTTTTTGCTCAGACAATTCCCACAGTAATAACGGGTAAAGCATACCTTAATGGAAATCCTGCTGACGGGGGTCAGGTAAAAGCATTTGTAAATGATAATTATGAAGCTATTGATCCTGACGTGGACCTTGATGGTAGCTATCAGGTTGCTGTAACAGCATCTGAAGGCGACATTATTACCTTTAGTATAAATGATTGTTTAGCAGATCAAAGTGTAGTCAATGATTGTTTAGCAGATCAAGAAGACAATACTGATCCAATATCCCTTGATCTTACTGCATCCTGTGGTGTTGTTTGTTCTTCTTATGGTAGTTCTGGTGATTGTGAGGGTGATGCTAGTTGTGATTGGTGCGGTGAGTGTAGTTCTAGCCAGCAAAACGTTTGGGGTGCAGGTACTTGTGTTGATGCGGGGACTGATTGTGGTTATTCTTGTGTGGAAGGTTCTTGCGGTGCTGATTGTGACTCCAATGATGATTGTACAGACAATGACTGCAGCGAAACCTATGATGATTATTGTAACGCTAATAAGTTGGTTGAGTATGACGCAGATAAGTTAATGGATTCCACTACTGTAGAGGATTCCTGTGAAAACACGTGTGAAGCTGATTGTATGTGCACAGACTGCAGTCTAGATTGTTCAGCTCCATCCACCAATACTTATTGTGTGATGGGGGTCTGTGGTGCTGAGTGTGATTCCAATGATGATTGTCCTGCAACCGACTGTGATGGTGATGATGGTTGTGTGGGCAATGATTACTATGATTATGATGATGTTTCAAATGATTGTTTAGGGGATTGCAGTTGTGAGAATAACGCTTGCGGCGCTCCAACGATCACGGAAGATGATCCTCGTTGTGTGGAGTGTGAAACCGACGCCGACTGTAACGATCTGGATGATGATTACTGTGACGGTGTTTTAGTGAAACACGATGAGGGAGTATGTAACCTGGATTATGAATGCGTGGTGGAGACCACGACAACCTATGATTGTTCAACTGATGATGATGTTTACTGTTCAAGTGATACTCTGGTAACTGAAGTATACACTTGTGAGTCCGCCTCCTGTGTATTGGATGAGGGTGCAAGCTCAGATGAAGACTGTTACTATTATGATGAATTCTGTGACGGTGATGAAATTCGGTATGAGGAAGGATACTGTGATCCCGGCATCCCGGCATGTGACTCCAACGAGGGTCTAGTATATGATTGTTCAGATGATAACGATGAATACTGTATGGATGGGGAGGTATACTATGTATATGAGTATTACACCTGTGACGGTGCATCATGTGTCCTAGATTATGAGGATCAAGATTGTGACGTGTCCTGCGGCGCAGAATGCGATGACTCAAACACTTGCGATAAAAAGTGTGTGGGTGACACAAAATACTATGATGGATCATGTCTAGGGGACTGTACCTGCGATTACGACTCATACGACTGCAACCAAGACGACGGCTGGTATGATTACAACGGACAGGACGGCGGCACCCGGTGGGTGGAAGACGGAGCCTGCACCGAAAAACAGCAGCAGTCACAAAGATACCGGGACTACTACTGCAAAGATTCTGACGGTCAATGCCATTGGACTACCGACGAAACCCAAGGCGACGAAGGCTACCGCTGGATTGATACTGGGGAAACCCGGAGCAAAGACGACGGCACAGCGTGCGGTGATGGCGTTCATTGCAATGGTGAGGAGACTTGCCAGTCAGGTGTTTGCGAGCCTGGATCACCGGTTGACTGCGATGATGGTATTGCTTGCACCGTAGACGACTGCAACGAAGATACTGATTCATGCGACAACACCCCTGATGATTCCTACTGTGATAATGGGGCTTGGTGTGACGGCACCGAATACTGTGACGCAGCCCTAGACTGCCAATCAAATGATGATGCGCCCGACTGCTCAGACGGAAACGAGTGCACATCAGAATCATGTAATGAAGACACTGATTCATGTGAAAACCCCGACCTAGAATACGGGGCGACATGCGGTCAATCAAGGGATTGTGAATCAAGTCAGTGTGTAGATCCAAGATATGTGGTTTATCCAATAGACGGCCACGACTACTGCGACGGAGAAGGATCATGTGTTGAATACTCATGTGACTCCACTGACTCCTACTGCGACCTAGAATGCAATGCTGAATGCACTGAAGGAGATTTAAGCTCGTGTGGGGATACCACTCAATGCGATGGACTGATTTATCAGACCCGCACACCCTCCTGCGACACTGAAACCTGCTCCTGCGACTACGGCTCATGGAGTGATGGAACCTGCCAGCAATCATATGAAAACTGCGAAGCAGAATGCTACCAAAACAGCCACTGCCAAGACGCCTGTGACGGAGAAGAATGGTATTACGGCGGTTTCTGCGCACCTGATTGCTCCTGCAGTTGGGAGGGATCCGTTGACTGCACAACCCTCTCAGATTGGGTGGACACTGAAAACACCCAATGGGTGGGAGACGAAGTATGCACGGAAAAAGAGCAAATACAGCAGGAATATCAATCATACTATTGTACCCTCGAATTTGATGGCAGCTGTGAATATGAAGTAACTGATAATCAATGGGTTGACACAGGAGAAACACAGGATAAGGAGGATGGAACCCCCTGCGGTGAGGAAGGAACCTGCCAAGAAGGTGTTTGCGTCACCGACGGCTCCACAACAACCTCCTCAACTACCTCAACAACCCTTGAAGAAGGTTATTGCGGCGACGGCGAAGCCCAAACCAACTTAGGAGAGGAATGCGACAACGGAGAGGGAAATAAAGATAATATGGAGCCCCTATGGGATGTTCAACAGGGTCAAGGAGACCGCTGGTATTGTTCCACCGAATGCATACGTTATTTTGTGGAAGGAACCTACTGCGGCGACGAAGTGCTGCAGGAAGGCAACGAGGAATGCGATGACGGCAACACCGAAGACGGCGACGGATGCAGCTCAACATGCGAACTAGAATCCCATATGAGGTGTGTCTACGACGACGGGCCTATGTGCGTTGAAATGGAAGGACCAGGCGAGGATGAATGTGAAGACTACCTCGACTGCTGGTGTGTTGACGCAGACGCAGACGGATACGCGGTTGAGTGGAACTACGAGGAACCCACGCCCGCAGTAGTTTATCCTGAATGCGGACCAGTAGACTGCGACGACGAAGACGCATACACTTACCCCGGCGCGCCTGAAGTATGTGATGGTCGCCCGGAATTCAACGACTGCGACCTCTGGGGTCAACCCGAACCCGTTGAAGTCACAAGCCCTGATGAAGGATGTGACGAAGACGGCGACGGCTACTGCGACTCCGAGATGACCGTAAACCATGAATCACCTCTGCTTGGGGATACCTGTTCAAACACCGCAGAAGACGGGCAAGTAGACTGCAATGACGGGGAATCAACCGCAAACCCCTCTCAAGACGAAGACTTTGAAGCAGGAAACTGTGAAGACGGCGTAGACAACGACTGCGACGGTTTAATTGATTCAGAAGACGAAGGATGTCAAGTTCCTGAGACAACAACAACCACGACAACCACAACAACAACCACGACAACTTCAACTACTTCATCAACTACTACGACCACCCGACCTGCAGACGATGGAGGCGGTGGATCGCTTGGCGGAGGCGGAACATTCGGCGGCACAACCAACTCCCGAGTTAGAGCCACCTGTTTTGACGGCATACAAAACCAAGGGGAAGAGGATGTCGACTGCGGAGGGCCTCTATGCCAGCCTTGCATGAGTTGTTCAGATGGATTGCAAAACCAGGGTGAAACGGGGGTTGACTGCGGAGGACCCTGCAGCCCGTGCCCGACACCCACAACCATAGTTACCACCACTCTGACTACCTCCACTCAGAAGGCGACGACCACAACGGAGACTACTCCCCAAACAAACCAGCAGGCTACGACAACCAACCCCACAACAACCTTAGTTGGGGGAACGCCAACAGGTTACTTTATCGGAACCCCCAGCACGGCTGGAATAAACCTGGGGTTATTCATCCTATTCGCTTTAATGGCCATCTACTTCTACCAAGTGATGACCATGAACTACACCAAATAAACACGTATTTGGGGGTATTGAGCAAGTATGCGCAGGAGAAAAACGACGATAGGCTGTATCCTAACCTTCTTATTTCTTTCTTTATTAACATTCGCTCAGACGCCTGGAGTTGGCGACGTCGTGATAACAGAAATAATGCCTTCCCCCACCACAGAACCTGGTGGTGAGTATATAGAGATTTATAATCCCTCCAATGAAACTTATGTTTTAGACGGTTTAATCTTAGAAGATAATGCCCATACCCACGCGATCCTGGCTTCTCAACCCATTACTCCAGGGCAGTACTTGCTTTTATGTAAAGACAGAAGTGTTATCGGGCCATGTAGTTATGAATATGATTCAGTTCAACTAAACAATGGCGGGGATTTTGTGCGACTTCTAAATAATGGCACAGTAATAGATGAAGTTCAGTATACCTCAAATTGGCCTTATGATGAGGGAGTTTCATTGAACCTGGATTTATCCGCATTTAACTGTTTGTTGAATGATGATTCAGCTAATTGGTGTGCCTCTACTCAAACTTTTGGGGGTGTTGATTTCGGAACCCCTGGAATGGAAAATAATGTTTGCAGCACCCCTTCATCCACTACTTCAACAACCACATCTATCTATTCTACCACTACATCCACTTCCTCTACGACTACTTCAACGACCTCTGAGTCCTCTACTACGACGGTTACTTCCGCTACGACTACGTCTTTAGCGGATGTTGTGATAAACGAGTTTCTATCTGATGTGGGGGACACCGACTGGGATGATGACGGGGAAGTCGACGCCTCAGACGATGAATGGATCGAGTTATACAACAACGAGGATTATGAAGTCGACTTAGCCGGCTGGATTCTTGCAGATGAAGCGGAAAACCGCTACATCCTGCCTGCTGACACCCTAATTTACTCAAAAGATTATCTCCTGCTCTACGGCAGTGAAACAGGGATACCCCTAAATAATGTGGGGGATACGATCTATCTAATGGGTCCCTTAAATGATACGGTTGACAGCGTTGATTACTCTGACAATGCTCCTGACAAGGATGCATCCTTTGGACGCTACCCCGATGGAGGCGATGATTGGGCGTTATTTTCTGATCCCACACCCGAGGACGATAACCCTGGTGATGCTCCAGACGGGTGGTGCGACAAAGACGGTGATTGTCCTGACGAGGATGAGGAGTATTTCTGCCAAGACGGAGACGTTTGGCTGAGGGAATTTGAGGGAGACTGTGATACTGAAACCCATGAATGCGGTACAAAAGAGTCAGAGGAAAGACATAGTTCCTGCACACCTCCAAGGGTTTGTGTGGTGGGGGTGGATGAATGCCTGATGCCTACTACGACCACAGTAGAAGCGGCTTGTCGTTCGAATGCAGATTGTGGCGGGACACAGAGGGGCGATAGATTCTGCGAGGGAAACAAGGTATACCAAAACGTCCTTTGGGGGGAGTGCATAAACCCCGGCGGTGTGAATGCGGTCTGCGAGGAAAAAAAACAAAAAGCGTTAGTGCAATCCTGCAGCGACCAGGAAGAATGTCTAAAAGGCGTGTGTAGAATAACCACAACAACGACCTTAAACCGTCTTACGACTTCGAGCACAACAGTTAAAGCTACTACTATTCCAACCACTACTTTGGTCTATAAAGTGGATTCTCCAGACGGGGAAGTAACACCCACTGGGGCGTCAGTAGGTCCCTACCTTGTTGGGGCGGGGGTAATTATTTCCGAGTTATTTGTGGTGGTTATATTGTTTTCAGGTTTATTTCTGGTAATCCACACCCAAAAAAATTCGTCGAAAGACGATGATTTATGACTGGAGACTGGTTGTTTTATAAACAAAGTTACTCTATAAATTTAGAACATTGTTCTTTTGGGTGGTTGCTATTCAAATCAAAAAAATACTCAGGATAATGCAAACAATAACATTATTCATAATCCTAGCTAATGCCAGTTCAGCTCAACAATGCTTCTTCTGCGAAGACCCAGACCAATACAACCCCCACATAAAAAGCACATGCAACAGCACAAACAACTGGGGAACCGACTTCTGCGTAAACAATGACATACTAATCGAATTCTACTGCAAAGACTGCGGCATACAATGCGAATGCGGATGGACTCCCCTATCCTGCCAAGAAATAAACATAGACTCCTACTGCGAAAACGGAACCTGCATAACCACAACAAGCAGTTCCACCACGTCCACTACTTCTTCTACTATCTCCTCCACCACTTCCTCTACTACTTCCTCTAGTAGTAGTACGACTTCCACCACGTCCACTACTTCTTCTACTATCTCCTCCACCACTTCCTCTACTACTTCCTCTAGTAGTAGTACGACTTCCACTACTTCTTCTACTACTTCCACTACCCTATGCTATCGGTATCTGTTTTCCGGTATTTGCGAATCCCCCGGCGACTGTGAATGTTTAAACCTTGCATTAAACGACGATGAACGCTGCTACAATGAGGTGCGAATGTATTCAGACGTAAAGGATTCCGCTGAGATGATGTGTATCAACAATCCAGAGAATTTCACGAAAAAAACGCTAAACTGTAACCACCATGAACTAGACGCGCAAGCAATCAACACAAACCAACACGCCATATACCTCAACGGCAGAGAGAACCCGGAAATAATAAACTGTGAAATAAAAGACTGGAACCATGGAATATATCTGAAAAACACAGAAAACGCAACCATAAAACAAAACGAGATCCGGGACAACCATTTCGGGGTGTATCTTGCTAAAACCAAGTTCTCCCGCATAACCAACAACTCCCTGCACCACAACACCTACACCGGATTAAACATGTATGAAAGCAGGGGAAACCTCATATCAGAAAACCAGTTCACAGACCAAGGCGACGACGGATTATACATACACACCAAATCAGAAGACAACCAAATCCAAGACAACCTTATCTATAGGAACCAAAGATGGGGGGTCATGATACAGGCCTCAAAAAACACCCTAAACAATAACAACATCACATACAACGCCCGCGACGGATTAATCTTAAGCGACCCATACAACTGGACGACAAACAACAACATAAACCACAACTACGTCTGCTTCAACAACCAAACCGAAAGCAACTACTACGACATAAGAAACAACAACAAACACAACCAAGGAGATGAAAACACATGCGACACCCACCAAAACTGGGATGATGAGGGGACGCTAGGCTGCACCCACCCCTGCACCCCCACAACCACGTCTACTACGACTACTTCTACGTCTACCACTCAACCCTTTGAATGCTACGCTGAAGTCATAGTCGATTATTCGCCGGGAAACAGAACTGATGGTTCCCCACTGGCCTATGAGCGGGCTAACGCCTCCAAGGCCCTAGGCGAACCACAGGACAACGACACACAACAAACCCCAATTAATTTCGCCTCCCTCGGATTAAACGGAAGCGTCACCTTAGGTTTCAACCAGCAGATCATAAACCAGCAGGGAGACGATTTCAAGGTTTTTGAAACCACATACTCAGGGCAAACCTGTCAAAAATACCCAGAAAAAATATCGGTATACGCTTCCGAAAACCAGACGGGACCCTGGAATTTTTTAGGGATAGGATGCCTAGACAGTTGGTTTGATCTAGGCTCCCTATCCTGGGCAAGCTACATAAAACTTGAGGACACCACAAACCAAAGCCAATTTAAACAAACAATCGACGGCTACGACGTAGATGCAGTGGCAGCCAAAACATGTCAAATACCTGAAACCACGACCACTACCACCCTAC
>WJJK01000332.1 GCA_014729705.1 Candidatus Altarchaeales archaeon
AGATGAGGTTTTCAGCGGATACAGGGATATCCTTGAGCTGGATTTTTGTTTTCTTGGGATTTGTTTCGGCCATCAACTTATCGCAGACGCCTTCGGGGGCAGAGTGCGTATGGGGTTGAAGGGGGAGTACGCTCAAGCCCAGATAAAGCTTCTTGGAGACGATGTTTTGTTCGACGGCTTGCCTGATAGGTTTACTGCCTGGACCTCCCATAAGGACGAGGTGGTTGACGTCCCCCAGAAGTTCAGGGTTTTAGCTGAGTCAA
This sequence comes from Candidatus Altarchaeales archaeon, assembly GCA_014729705.1. GTDB lineage: Archaea > Altiarchaeota > Altiarchaeia > IMC4 > SCGC-AAA252-I15 > WJJK01. The sequence continues at coordinate 264 of WJJK01000332.1, forward strand.
AGGACTGTGAAATCGAGGCTATGAGGCATGAGAGCCGCCCAATCTGGGGTGTGCAGTTTCACCCGGAAGTACACCACACAACCAAGGGTTCCGTGATTTTAAAGAACTTCGCAGAAGCCTGTATTAACTGGAAGTGACTCTTTTATTGAGGGGGTTTGTCTTCTATCATCTCCTCAAGCATGTCGCCCACTCCTTTCGTGCGTTTCCTTCGGCCTGCCGCAAAGACCATACTGTCTTTAATCGCCCGGTATCTCTCCTCGTCTCCGTGCGACGCCGACGATTTCGACGCCCCCCCTACTTCAGGGGTTTGGGTGGAGGTCTTCCCTTCCCCGGGAGCCGTATCCTCTTGGGTGGTGCCTTTAAGGTCTGCCGCCTGCGCCCCCTTGTAGGCGTCTTTAGCCTGCGTCCACTGACCGCCTAATCCCTCGGATTTAATGTCCTCGGAGAGGGTTGAATCCACAGCCCCTGTGAAGCCCGCCGCCTTCATAACAGCGGAAACACCCCGCCTCAAACGCCCTTTAGGCGCAGCCTTCTTCTGCATCTGATTGTATTCCGAGTGAGTCAGTTTAGCCTGCTTCTTGGCTGGAAGAGATTTAAATGAGCCTTTCCCGTGTTCTGCGTCGTATTTGGATTCAGCAACGTTGGCTGCGGTTTTATACCAGTTGCCGTCAGGCGACTGCCCCGCAGCAGCAGGTGTCTCCTTCGCCTCAACACCCCACATCTCGGAATACTTGGCGTCGATCAAGTTATTCTGCTGACCCGGGGAGAGGCTATCGAAATCCTTGTTGTATACATTGTTTGTTATTTTGTCTCGTTGAGCGTCAGATAATTGATCCCAGGATTTAAGTTCAACCGAATTATGTGGTCGGCCTTCAGCTTTCGCAGCCTTAGCCTTCTCGTGTCGAGCGTTCCAGGAAGATTTAGCAAATGCTCTGGAGCTCATGAAGTTTTTGTTTTTGTTCCAGTTTTTTTTGGCCTCGGTTTTGGCTGCACTGTATTTTTTGGTCTGATCCCTTGCGTATCCGATGCTTGCTGTGTGCTTGAACCCCGCCGCCGCCAATCCAACGCCGGCTGGGACTCCACGGTATATCAGGCTTAAGCCTCCGGTCGCGGCTGCCTCGGTTGCAAGCAGGGGGGCTCGGGTGAGCATCCAGCCTGCGGCAGCGCCTGCCGCGGAAGCCGCCACACCGAATGTTTTGCCTGCGACATACGCCCTTTTACCTGACTTATCCATGTTAGCCCAGTTTCGCCCGTCCTCCGCCCCCAACCCGGGTGTGGCGACTCCCCGCACGAATGAGGCTAACCTCCCTTGTGGCTTGTTTTGTATGTGGGCTCCCAGAGAGGCGCCAGTGGCCTTGCCTAAGGTGGTCTTAGACAACCCGTAGGCTGCGGCAGCGCCTGCCGCAGTCACACCAATCATCCCGCCAGGCAGCATCAACACGCTTGCCGCAGAGAATGCGCCTAAAACCAGTCCCGCGTGGGCATAAGATTTAAGTCCCTGACCCGCCGCGGCTTTAGTCGCATGCCAGCTGCTTTTGGTTTTGCTGTAGCCGGCTTTTCGGGAGGTTCCGTACTCGGCTGCCGGCCTGCCCTTCAACCCCTTATACATGGAGTATCCTGCGAGGGATAATCCTGCGGCGGGGACTAAACCGCCTGAAAGCAATCCTACGGTCGCAGCGCTTGCGACACCAACACCTGCTGCTGCCGCACCCCCAACCAGGATTTTTTTGCCAACACCCATTCCTTTAACTGTGTCGCGGGTCACCTTATATCCTGTCTTCAACGCCCCGGATTTATGAGCCTTATATACTCCATAGCCAGTAAGTGCTACGCCCGCCGCCCCCGCCGCAGTGCCAGCCCCGAATGCCGCGCCCACAGCGGCTGCCACAGCAAGACTAGCGCCCACCGCCATTTTGGCGCCTCCACCCATAGAAGCGAATCCGCGTGCCAGCGGACCGCCTTGGGCGAGCGTCTGGTTGAAGGCTTCGCCTGCGGTGGGGCCTTGGCCGCCGCCTACGCCTGCATCCTTTGAGGGTGATCCGGTTCGGCCGTGAGAACCCCCGGATTGGGGTCCGGCGCCGTCTGCGGCGGGAGCCTGTTTATCCTCGCCCGCCGAAGGTGCCGTGCTATTTGGATTGTTGAATTCCTTCCGGGTTAAAGCCTTCCTTCTTTTTTTGCTGAGGTTGTTCCACGCGTCCTCCCCCCTTTTTCCTCCGCCCTTCTTTTCAACGTAATTTCTCTTTGCCCTGCCTTGCGCCGCCCGATAGTTTTTCACTCGGCCCACATTTTTTTTCGTTGACTTGCTTGCGGCACCGACTACAGGCGACCCCGCCGCTCTTGCCATCCCCCGGGTTTCATCGCCTTCTCCTGTGGCGTCCTCTGAGCCGCCTGACGCGCCTGCCGCCCGCCCGACGGTGGCTCCCACGGAGGTTCCCACGCCCCCCATCTTCCCCACACCCTTCGCCGCCTTATACATCCTTTTCGCCTGACGGGATTTCGCCATTTTGTAGGCTTTATCGGTTACC
>WJJK01000333.1 GCA_014729705.1 Candidatus Altarchaeales archaeon
GGGAGGTGACTATGACGTCAGGGATTCCGGGGGATTCCAGCCTGTGGGTTTATTCAACAACACGGATTGGAAGATTAGGTTAGGTGTTTTAGGTTATAACCCTGGACCAAACAATAGCCGCTGTGATCCAGGGGAAAATGCGTCAGTCGATCCCCTAAACTGTTGTTTGCCTGACTGCACGGATCAGAGAATATTTTTGTGTTTCGAGGAATGCAACCCCTACTGCGGCGACGGCGTGGACTCTAACTGCGATGAAGACACCCCCGACACATGCGGAGACGGACAGGGAGTCTGTGAATGGTGCCTTTATGTGCCCTGCACTGACTACCCCTGCACCGACACATGCGTGGGCAGCCGCTGGAGCTACGCAGACGCCATAGACAACATATGCCTGGCAGACTCCTGCACCACCGACTTCTGCAGCTGGGAATACACCTGCGATGAAACCCTAGCTTCAGCTTGTTCCGGGTGGATGTGCGACGAAGACACAGACTGCGGCTTAAGCCTAGGATGCTCCAACATATGTCAGTGTATAGGGGTTGAAATAAAGGTCGGCTCCGAACACTTCCTGGAGATTGAAGATGAATTAGACAAAAAAGACTACGGATGGTGGGATAAGGGATGATCACTATACACAGCTACCAAGATGAGTTGCTTGAAGGCATAAAAAAAGGCAAGAAAGTCCCGCTAGACAAGGTAGCCTTCGGGGTGGGCTTGGAATACAAGGAGGCTGAGGAATTAGTGAAAAGCCTCCACCCCATACTTCAGCTTGACTACAGCTTCAATGTATTGAAAAAACCTCTCGTATTCTACTCTGAAGAGGAATTCATCGACAAAAAAATAAACTACTTAACCTACGAGGCGGAATCCCTATTCAACTACGAGTTTCAGGTCCACAGCGTTCCAGTGGAGGTTCAGATCCTTGAGAAGAAGGGGGAGTTCATGCGTTTATATGGCATAAAGATTCCTGAGATAGGGGAAGCCACCCGCCTGACCCTGGAGAAGATAATCAAGGAGCTTGCCACCGAGTCAACCATTGAAACCGACGACGTATCAGACCCAAAGAAACTTGATAAACTCAGAGACGACATGCAGGATAAGGCTCAGGAGAAAATCAAAAAACGCCTGCGGTTGGAGGACCTTGAAACAAACATACTCTCCGGCATCGTGGTACACCGGTTATTCGGTTTAGATGATTTAGAGCTTTTATTAGGCGATGAGGAGCTTGAGGAGATATGCATAAACCATTCAGGCGGACCCATAGTGGTTTACCACAGGAAATACGGTTGGCTTAAAACCAACATAATCATAGTCGATGAAAAAGACATATATGATTACTCCTCCCGCATAGCCCGCCTTGGAGGCAGAAACATAAACAACCTAGCCCCTATAATGGATTCAAGGTTATCCTCAGGGGATCGTGTGGCAGCCACCTTATTCCCCATCTCAAGCCAGGGAAACACTTTAACTATACGTAAATTCTCAAGAGACCCCTGGACGGTAGCCGACTTCATAAACGAGGACTACAACACCCTAAGCCCCCAGATAGCTGCCTTTTTGTGGTTGTGTGTTCAGTATGAATTATCCATTATGGTGGCAGGCGGCACGGCTTCAGGCAAAACCAGTCTTCTGAACTCCATCATGGCTTTCATACCCCCCGGGCAACGCATAACCAGCATCGAGGATACCCGGGAGCTTCAACTACCCTCCCACCTGCATTTAAACTGGCTTCAATTCACCACAAGACAACCCAACCCTGAAGGGTTGGGGGAAGTGGATATGCTCACCCTCATTTTATCGGCTCTTCGTATGCGCCCTGATCGTGTGGTCGTGGGGGAGATTAGAAGCAGAAGAGAGGCTGAAGTATTATTCGAAGCCATGCATACGGGGCACTCAGTCTACAGCACCATGCACGCTGACACCTGTTTCCACGTTAAAAGACGTTTAACGGAACCCCCAATAGATTTGCCTGAGGCAGAGCTTGAAGCCCTACACTTAATAGTCACACAATACCGGGATAGGCTTAAGGGTTTAAGGCGGACGTTCGAGGTTGCGGAAGTTGTGCCAGGCACAACCGACAGGGGGTTGGATTTGAACTACTTATTCCGTTGGAGGGTTAAATCAGACACGTTTGAGAGGATCAACACAAGCAAAAGAATATACAACAACCTAAACCTCTACACCGGAATGTCTAACAAAGAAATAGAAGCCGACTTAACTGAGAAGGAGTCAATCCTAAAGTGGGCGGGGGACCAGAAGCTTAGGAACGTGGACGACATAGGCCGGGTCATCAATAAATACTACACCGAAAAAGACGAGTTAATCGCCTTGGTTGAGCGGGGAGGCACCTTATGAGGATCTACGCTATGGTGGTGCCCCAACCCCTAGGCAAGAAACTGGCAGGCTATATAATGCCTTTAGCAGATAAACTCGCCTCCTTCATGCCTGCGCTGAAAACCGACTTAGCCTTATCAGACATAGACATGACTCCCCCCGAGTACGTTGGAGCCAGCATTTCATCTGCGGTAATACTTGCTTCAATAATTTTTTTGGGCGTCTTTATTTCCCTCACCCAAATGGATCCCCCCTACCCTCAAGCCCACTTGCTTGCTGCGGTACCCGCCCTCCTCCTTTTCTTCTTCGACTTTTTGATTCTATTACGGTACCCCCACATCCTGGCCGTGAAAAGAGGGCAGTTAGTGGAAAGAGACTTGATATATGCGTTAAAGGATCTTCTTTTGCATATGAGCTCCGGATTAACGTTGTATGAATCCATGGCTAGAGTCTCTCACGCAGAACACGGGTATGTCTCCCAAGACTTCCATGAAGTCATAATAGAGACTAATGAGGGCGTGCCGTTCGATGAGGCCCTTGAACGCCTGGCTTTAAGAAGCTCAAGCGATTACATGCGGAACTCGATTTGGCAGATAATAAACGCATTCAACTCAGGAGCCTCCGTTAAGGAGGCCTTAAATTCTATCGTCACAACACTAATAAACGAGCAGAAAAGAAAGATAAGGGACTACACGCAGGAGCTTAACATGCTGACCATGTTCTACATGGTTTTTGCTGTGGCAATACCGACCGTGGTTACGACAGTATTGGTGGTATTAACCTCCTTCGTCGGCACAGGCGTCTCCCCTGAGCTATACTTATTCGTGGTTTTAACCTGTATTTTAGTTCAAATCTTTCTTGTCGTCATAGTGAAAAGCCGAAGACCCCTCGTATACTTCGCCTAAAAAAGAGGGGGTTTTTGCAGTCTGCTTCTTTTAAGATCATGTATGTGGTAGTCATCTTCATGAAACCCGAATATGCTTGCAAGCTCAGCCCTTGCAAACCTGTATCTTCGGGTACTTAGGAAAGTCGCTAAAACGTCATGGCATAAACAATTCATCAACTGACTCTTATCCTTTTCATCGAGGTTGTCGATATCCCCTAACCCCAGTTTCTTGACTTCATTAACGAACAATAGTTTACCGGAACTCCCAGTCCACTTGTTCATGAAATCCAAAAGTTCCTGGCTTAAACTCATCTTTACTTATACATCACTTGGAGGCCTTGATTGGATATAGTGTAATCCACATAGTCTTTAAAGTGGTTGCTTCCCCGCATTTTATGGACCTTAACCTGTCTACCCCACTCTTCCCTCATCCTAAATACCGTAACCGAGTCAGACAAAAAATCCTCCATACCAAACCTGGATAAGTCATGGCTTGAGTAAGGTATCTCTGTCGTTAACACGGTTGTGATGCCAAGGCGCTTCAAACCTATTGTGAATCGGAAAAGCTCCCCCCTCAAAGTCTTCATATCCTCGTAAACCATGTTCAGGGGGACAAGACTGTCTATTGCGATTCTTTTCGCATCCTGGAAATTCAGTTCAATGAATTCAAGCAGATTATCCAACCTCATAGGGCTCTCGGGGCTTGAAAGCTCGTCTTTAGTTGACAAGACGTTTGCTCTTAAGGCTGATAAATCATACATATGAAATAATTCATCATCCACGTCCTCCAGATTCAAGCCGATTTCCCCTACGTCGCGCACTATGTGCTCCGTCATCTCCTCAAGGGTTATGTATAGTCCTTTCTCCCCGAATTTCTTGGCGCCGTTGTATATGTAGTATACTGCGAAAATAGTTTTACCTGAACCGGAACACCCACTTAAAAGGTTTACGCTGTGGTTTAGGAAACCCCCTCCAAGCAGGTTGTCGAACCCCTCAATACCTGATTTCACTCTCTCCATTTTTTTTTGAATCAAATAAGGTATTAATCTCTTTTATCTATAAATTAATTGATGAAGGAGCAAGTATACCACATTCTAACGAAATTATATCCTGGTTTCGTGCGTGATCGCATGAAGGTGATGCTTGAATACGCCGGGGAAGACACTCAAGTGGAGTATTGGATAGGTAAAACAACCATCATAGGTTTGATTATCCTTTTGCTTTCTACGGTAATCGGATACTACTTCATCCAACCTTATTCGGCTGCAGCCATCCTCATATTAACCTCATTCTTCCTATACCTGATGGCAGCTTATCTCATCGTCTTCTTCAAAGCCGATCAAAGATCCTCTGCAGTTGAAAAAATACTTCCAAGCTACCTGCATTTTGTTGCAGCCAACATAAACTCCGGCTTAACGCCCTACCAAGCTATGAAGGCGTCCTCAAGGAAGGAGTTTGGGTTGCTTAAAGAGGAGTTGGATGAAGCCTTAGGCTTGTCTCTTGGCGCCATGCCCTTCTCAAAAAGCCTTCTTGCCACAACCAAAAAAATCAAATCCAATCTATACAGTAAATTCATCGAGCTTTTCGTGGATGGAATGGTGACTGGCGGGAAATTATCCGCGTTGCTTGAGGACCTTGCTAAAGACATCATAGAAAACATGGATTTGAAAAAGGAGATCGCCACAAGAAGCAAAAGCTACATACTCTTCATAGTTTTCACTGTTGTAATA
>WJJK01000334.1 GCA_014729705.1 Candidatus Altarchaeales archaeon
ACCAATTACTTGAGGCGGTTTAGGTGGATCCAAAAAAATTAACACGGAAAAAAATGTCTATCCCCGGTTTAAGCGAGCCCGAAGCTGTCAGATACTTCCACAGCCTCTCCAAAAAAAACTTCTGCATACACGATGGCATATACCCCCTGGGTTCATGCACCATGAAACACAACCCCCTTGTTTCAGAGAAAATAGCCTCAATGAACAGCTTCAGAAACGCCCACCCCCTATCCTGCGTAGACCGGGTTCAAGGATGCCTGGAAATAATGCTTCAGCTTCAGCAAATGCTTGCAGAAGTCTGCGGACAGGATGCCTTCACCCTATCTCCCGCGGCAGGCGCCCACGGGGAGTTAACCGGGCTCATGCTGATGGCAGCCTACCACAGGGAAAACAAACAAGAAGAGAGGTTGACTGTATTAATCCCTGATTCAAGCCACGGCACCAACCCCGCAAGCGCGGGATTGCTTGGCCTTGAAGTATTGCAGGTGCAATCCACCGCTGAAGGCCTGGTGGACTTAGACGACCTAAAAGACAAAACCGGCCCCCGCACACTGGGCTTGATGCTGACTAACCCTAATACGCTTGGGTTTTTCGAGAAAGACATCTGCGAGATACAGGGCATCGTGCATGAGGCGGGAGGCCTCCTATATTACGACGGCGCCAACCTAAATGCGGTGATGGGGCGCGCAAGACCAGGAGACATGGGCTTTGACGTAGTCCACGTCAACCTGCATAAAACCTTCGGCACACCCCACGGAGGAGGAGGACCCGGCTCAGGACCGGTGGGAGTGAAAAAAAGGTTAAAGCAATACCTACCCACACCGGTTGTGGGTGAAAAAGAAGGCAAATATTTTCTGGATTATGACCTCCCCAAAAGCATCGGACAGGTCCGCGGGTTCTGGGGCAGCTTCAATGTGCTACTTAAAGCCTGGTGCTACCTGAAACTCATGGGCTTGGAAGGACTGAAAAAAGCGTCCCACCGGGCTGTGTTGAACGCCAACTACCTCAGGGAAAAACTCAAAGACACCTATGACCTGCCGTTTGACCGGCCTTGCATGCATGAATTCGTCTTATCGGCTCGAAAACAAAAACACCGAGACGGGGTGTCAGCTGAAGACGTGGCCAAAAGGCTTCTGGATTTAGGGGTGCACGCCCCCACAGTATATTTCCCTCTAATAGTTGAGCAGGCGCTTATGATAGAGCCGACTGAAACCGAATCCAAAGAAAGCCTTGACGGATTCGTCAAAGCCATGAAACAAATAAACCGTGAATCCAAAAACAATCCCACCAAAATAAGGGAAGCCCCCCATACGACCCCCGTCAGAAGATTAGATCAGGCGTTGGCTGTGAAAAACCCTAAGCTAAGACGCTGGCCCTAAATTATTGTCAGATTCCTCTTGGTTTTGTTTATCAACAAAAAAAGAACCAAAACCAATCCAGTAAACACTAGGGTCTGGGGCAGGAAATTAACTGGATTCTCTCCTGAGGCAAGGTGACTCAATATGTATGCCGGGGAGTAGGGAATCAGGTTAGGGTGTTTAGTCAAGAGGGGTGTTGACATCATCATAGACCCAAGTATTATGAGGGTGTAGACTGCCTGCGTAGGCCGCATCTTCCTAAACCAAAGAGCTAAAACCGCTCCACAGGATACATAGAAAAACGAATATACTACTCCGGCTGCAACCAAAAAAAAGGTGTTTTTCACATCAAGGAGGAATAAATCAAGTATCCCAATCCAAACAATAATCTGTGCGGTGGAGACGATTACCGCAGCAAGCGCCTTGCCAAAAATAATGCTGAAATCAGATACGGGGGCGGATAAGAGGTTGAGGATGTTTCTGGACTCCATATCTTGGGTTAAACTATCCATAACCAGGTTTCCTGAGATTAAAGCCGGCATGAAAACCAAAAGAGGGAGGGTGAAAACGAGGTAGACTTCAAAGCTTCGCGCCCTGAAGCCTGCATACGGCACCTCATAGTCAACCACGTCAACCTCAAGGTTGCCTTGATCTAAATAATCTTTGCGCAACCTTCCCTCTATCTCTGAGAAAAACCTTTTTAAAGACAACCTAATCACCCCGGATTTAGGGGTTTTGTCAGGTAGAAGCACAGTTAAATAGGATGGGGGGTTCTCAAAATCAATGCTGCCCACTACTACCGCGTCAACCCTACTATCATCTAAATCGGCTGCGGCATCACGCACCTGCTCATAGAAGCGGCATTTAATGTTGGTTCTCCTGCAAACCCCTCTAATCTCCTGCTCGGATTCGGTTACCACCCCCAGGGAAACCCATCCCCCTAAAGCGGAGCCGAAGCTGCTTTGACTTGGGTTGATCATCAAGTCATAGCCCACTGAAATCAGGCTTGAAGATGACAGAAGAATTACTTCAAGCAAAACAATAAGCAAAAGGCTTTTCTCCCTCATCATGTTTTTCACCTCCTGCCCTGCGATAACGAAAACACCCCTCACAGCAGCAACCCCCTGGCCCATGAATATATGAACAGATTGTATCCAGTATGTATCGTTGTGGCTGAAATCACCGCGATTATTAGTGAATATCTATTCAAATCCCGTTTCCCTAAAAAACTTAACACACCTACGGCAGCTAAAACCGTTATAATATGAAGGAAAAAAGTGTAAACCAGGCCCTTGGTCACAAGAAGCGTCCAGGGGGATGGCAGAAGGCTGTAGACGTTTGAGATCAGATAAATGTTGAACAGTTTTTCCGCCACGAAAAAAGAACCCCCCGCAGAAAACGCGTAAACGAGGGGGTTTATTTTCCCCCTCACCTTTAGGTAGGGGATTATCTTGATTAATTCCTCTAAAAAAGCCAGCATGATTAACACTAAATACCTAAGCTCCCCCATAAAAGGGCTTAAGGGGAATAGGCTGAAGCTAAGCATATTCTGGATGATGTAGATGAATGGGACGGCGGAGAAAACAAATACTGCGGGGAAAACCAACGTAATTTTTATCTTATCGAACAACCCGTCAACGTAATCCCTGATTAATCTGGCGACTTTTTTCGGAGAGATTATGGTTTCAGCGGTGAAATTGATTAACGTGAAAGCGAAAAGCGAGGCTGTGAAAAGAACATAGGGGATCAGGGAATAGAAAAGCTCGCCTGCGGATACGGGGGCGTCATGCTGTATCCTCACCACCATCTCAAGGGGGGAGACTGCGGCAAGGGGGTTTATGCCTGAGAAGACGTTCGGCACTACCATGTAGAAGAAGAAGACCAGCAAAAAGAATGAAAGGTTAAACGTCAGCTCCCGGTAGCTTCGGGAGGCGCACATAACAGCCAACGCGATGCTTATGAAGCTTAGGGAAATCACGTTGAAAACAGTTCCGATCAAAACCGCCTTAAACCCGAAGGACAGTAGGAATCCGAAGAAAAGATTGAATAAGCTGATAATCAGGAAATAGGGGAGCGTCTTACCGAAAAGGATGCTCGCAGACGATAAAGGGGCTTGAAACAGGTTTATGAGGGTGCCTTTAACCCGCTCCCTCATGAAAGACAGGGCAGCTAGTATGGAGATTAACATCGAGGTAGCTAGAAACCCGATGTTTTGGTAAAGGGATTTAAAGGGGAAGGTCTCCTCTAAGTCATCTGGGAAAACAAATGTTTCGGAATCACTCTCCCCTGAGCCGGCTTTTATGTATTGCTCCTGCAGGACCTCGCTTAAACCCCCCTCAATATCGCCTTCACCGGTGTTCCCCCCCTTTTGGGGGGTGTCGCCCCCACCTAACCTACCCTCGTATGAATATGATATGTTCCTCTCCACATACCTTACTCTAACGGGAAACAAAAGCCTCTCAAGGGACTGGTTTACTGAGGCAGTGTATATCCTCTCATCGTTTAGTTTCTTAAACCACTCCCTCATCTCCTGCTTCAGTGCTTGACCCCGGCTTGTATCTGCTGCATAAAAAAATAGGGTTCCCTCATCCTGCTTAACCCAGCCGTCTATTAAACCGGAATCCAGAAGAGACTTAGCTTGCTTCTGCGTTATCCGCCGGGTTTTAACAGTGAATGAATCAACGTCCCTGACGTCAACACCCTCGGAGATCCCCAGGGAATAAATGTCGTATGCGGCGGGGTTTTCGGTTGACGCGAACTCAGGGGAGAGAAGCAGAAAGAGCGACCCGAAAACTATTGCAGTAATCGAGGCCAACTCGATGTAGGATGAACCATATTCCTTAATCTCCTTTTTGGCGATAACAAACGTCCTAAGCATTCTATCTCGTCTTTTTGCATTCGTCGCAGACGGCTTTCCCTGATTTAAGCCAATTAAGCCAGCGCGTTTTCCCACAATAAAAACAGAGGCTTTTAATCGGGAACCTGTTTCTCTCAACCCTTTTTTCGGATTTAAAACCCCAGTCCCCCAACTTTTTTTGCGGCTTACTCATCTGCCATCCACTTACTTAAAGTGGTTTTAGGTTTAAGTTTAGGCTTAACCTTTTTTATGTCGAATTTCCTGAATTCAACCGAATTTTTTTTGAGGAGCTTCAACGTATTGGGGGTGGCGCTTGGTGCCATCAAAAACGCCTTCACCTCCCGTTTCAGGTGGTCCGACAGCCACTGCTTATACCTTATTACTTGAAGGGCTGCAGGCAACCCCGCGCGCACAGCCTTAAGCTCCACCACCGTGTATTGCGCCCCTATTTTCCCGTATAAATCGAGGTTACCCAGTGGCGTGGGGTATTCAGTCGCCTTAACCCTGAAACCCGGGTCAACAAGCTTTGGGTGGTTAGCCAAGTATTTCTGCATGTCTTTTTCCGTGTGCGCCACACAAAGATTCCCCCTGTCGCAGACGCCGTCCGCAGCATAGTATTTTTTTACGCCGCTGATTTTTATCTTCATCTCCTCATAGGGGTTTTTGGTTCTCTGACTGTGCACCAAAACAACATCGCCTTCAAGCTCGCATACGGTGTCGCAGGGACTGCCCATCCAATTCAGGGGCTTAAAACCTTCGGGGCTGTGTATGAGGAGGGTGGTGTCTGGTTTAATGAGTATGACTCGGTCCCCCTCCCCTATGACTGCCCTGCTTCTGCCTATATAATCCACACAGCAGTTGCACAAAACAAATATGTATTTCCTAAACCCCAAGTCCGTGTTAAATTGCTCGCAGAATTCATGTAAATCCATGATAAAAAAAGTTTTTTTTTAAGGCTGCTCCGCCAAGGACAGCGGCACCTGCGTGGGGTAGACCACAACCCCCTCCCTGTTTATCTCCATGGGGCGTACGTCTGGGTTAATCTTACACCCCCTCATCTTAACCACCCTGAAACACCTCTCGTTTTTCTCCCTATACCTGTTCCAGAAAAGCTCGATGTAGCCGTCTGCGATGAAGTGCTCATCAGCGTACTGCATGTTGGATATTGTGCCGTGCTGCTCTGAGACGATCATCGTAGTGCATCCTGAATCCTTAACCTGCTGAACGAAGTTGAGGATATTAAGTCTCCTGCTGTCTTTATCCCTGAAAAGATATTGGAAGAGGGTAAGCGAGTCAAGGCCTATTCTTTTCGCCCCTATCTCCTTCACAACCTCCTTTAGGGTTTCGGTTGTGCCGGTGCTGTAGCCTTTCACGCAAATGGCTTGCCCGATTATCGCCATCTTCTTCTCGTTCTCCAGCTTGTTTATGTCCCAACCGAATTCATTGGCGTATTCCCTCACGTTTTTAAGAGACTCCTCAACCATAAACAATACTCCCGGCTCCTGATCTTTGACTGCGCCGTTGTAGAGAAACTGTAAAACAAGATTGCTTTTACCCACACCCGGCGGACCTGAAACCACCACGACACTGCCTTGGGGTATGCCGCCCCCGCAAAGGTCGTCTACCCCGGGTATGCCGGTTTCAACCAGTTTAATGGCCATAATAATTATTTTTTATTGATTCTGCTGGTTCTGCTGCACTGGGACAAGCCTAACAGGGTAAAGCTGTCCCTCGTAGGTGAAGTTATAATCTACGTATCCTTGGCTGTTGAGTTTACTGAACATATCGTTTGCGATAGAGTTTCTGCCAGCATTAAAGCCTTCGAAATATATGGCGTCAACCTGCTCCTTAGAGGGTTGTATGATTAGGTTCACAGCCATCGAACCGTTTTCAGTCTCGAATACGTGGGGCGCGAACCCCTGGGATCTAATCTGACTTAACATCCTGGAAGACATCTGGGTTTGGCCTGCCTTAAAACCCTGCTCATATTGTCGTTTGAGGGTCTGCTCCTGTTTTGCGGCATTCTCCTGCATCACGTCAAAGCCGACATACATTAATAATACGACTATTACTGCTGCAAGTACCAACACCACCACATTAGAATTAACCTGATTGCTCATGTATCCCATATTGGAATACATATTTATTAAATTAATTTCCGGGGCGGCAGTTTCTGCGGGTGGTTCTCATGTAGGCGTCGCATATCTGGGGATATTCCCTGAAAGCGGCCTTAGCAAGATGCTTTGAAGTCCACTTCACATGCTGCGGGTTGATCCTTGATTCAAGGTGAGCCAAATAAAGGGGCAGAGGGTATCCATAGGCTTTGGATGCGTTGCTGTGAAACTGTAGGTGAGATAATATCTTTTCGAGGTTCTGCTCCCAAGGCGGGAAGTCTATGCGCAGGGGGTTGGATAATCTGGTGGGTTGAAGGTATACTGTCGGGTAATCCGCGGCAGTCAACTGATTAGTTTTCGGCTTGAAGGGGCCGCTTAAAAAACTTGAGTCACCAGCCAAAAGCCTAAGTAGACTTGCGTCGGTCAGGTTCACGGGGATATCTATTTCATGCTCCTGCATCAGGTAATTTATGAGTAGACGGGATTTAGTGTCCTCTGAAACCCCCACCAGAGACGCATTTTTTTCCCTGCATTTTTTCATCAGCCGGTTGAATTTCTTTAAATAAGCGTCGTATTGCTTGGTTTGAGCGGGTTTCTTATGGTTTTTCACAAACAAGCTTCCGTCAAGGACTATGAGGTCGCAGCCCGCATTAACCGCTTCCTCGGCTATCTTGATTTCCATGCACTCTCTTTTTAATTCAACCTGCTCCTTGGTGTCGTCGCTATGCCGTATTATGTCGAAATCAAGGTCTCGTATGAACCGGGCTTGAGGTTTTTCATGGATTAATCCCGCGGCCCTAACAATATATACTGCGGTTCCCAGAAGCTCGTATAAACCCTCTCCCCCGTCTACGTAACAGGCTTTATACTGTTTTTTTTCACCCACAGGGGGTGGCTGTATTAATCCCAAGCACATTAAGTCCTCTTTCAGGGTGTTAAGCCATTGGGCGTAGTTTTTTATCTCCTGCCCTATCTGTTTTGAGCGGGTCTCGTATTTATTTATCCAAAGATCAAGGTTCCTCATATCCCGTATATGTTTTCGCTGTTACGACTTAAAACAACATGAATGTGTAGGCCAGAATCATTGTAATTGTTAGGGGCCACAGGTAGTCTATTTTACCGGGTTTCATGGACTCTACTTGGTTGATTCACTTCCTTAATAACGCGCCTAGAGCAGGGGAAAAATAATGTTCACCTATTTTTTTTGCTGGGGCAGTCCGGGTTTATGCAAAATATCCAGGGCCGCCTACCCTTTCTTATCAGCTTCATCATAGGCAGCCTGCATTGTTTGCATTCCCCCGCCTTCTCAAGCTTCCCCCTCTGAGGTAGCGGGGTCGTGTATGTGCAGTTGGGGTATCCAGTGCATCCTATGAATCTCTTGCCTTGCCTGCTCATACGCTTAACCAGCGTTTTACCGCAGGAGGGGCAATCCCCCAACGAGTTTATGTGCCTTTGGGTTTGGATTAAGGTGCCCGCCAGAGCCTGCCCTATCTTATCCTCCTTTCTCTTGAAGTCTTCACTTATCTCTGTGATGGTTTTCTCAGCCTGCTCTACGACTTCATTTTGGGTTAACTTGTTTTCCTGGATCTGCTCCATCCTCTCCTCGAATCCGTGCGTTAATTTATCCTCCAGCACAGCCGGACAATATTTCTTAAGCGTCTCAACCACCTTCATACCCAGCGGAGTTACTTCAATGCTTTTCCCATCCAAGTACCCGCGTTTGAAGAGTATGTCCACTATCTGGCTTCGCGTGGCTTTAGTGCCCAGGTTTCTTTTCTCAAGCTCCCGCACGATGCTGGCAGGAGTGTATCTTTTAGGGGGCTGGGTTTGTTTTTCATGTATTAAAACCTCTTTCACCTCGACTTGCTGGTTTTTCTCAAGGTCAGGCAAAAGCTTTTCATCGAACTTAGCGTAGGAGCCGTAGTGCCTGTGCCATCCGGGCTCCACAGTTGAGGTGCCGTCCGCCTTGAATCCTTCGCCATTGTTATCCAACTGGATTTTAATGCTCTGTCTTACAGCCGGGTCCCCCAAGGTAGCGAAGAACCGCCGGATAATGAGGTCATATATCTTTGCTTTACGCCCTTCAAGGTGGTTGGGGCATTCCCCTGTAGGGTGGATTGCCGGGTGGGCTGGATCCGTTTTCTTCCCGTTTGCAGGAGTCAACTTATCTTTAGCCAGCAACTCCTCCACTATATCTCTGTAGTAGGCTTGGATGTGCAGCCTCTCAAGTATTTCTTTTAGATTAATCTCCTGCGGAATCTGTTGACTCGACGTTCGGGGATAGCTTATCAGTGCGTTGGTGTAGAGTTCCTGAGCTATCTTGAGGGTGTCGCTTGGAGGGATTTTATGGTGGCGGTAAGCCTCAGTCTGAAGCGTCGTCAAATCGAAGGGTGCGGGGGGTTTTTGTTTGTATCTTCTCTTCTGGG